>NZ_BBWS01000052.1:0-40190 GCF_001463925.1 Aureimonas sp. N4
GGTTCCGCCGGAGCGAGCCATGCTGATCGCGGCGCATGGTTACGATCTGGAAGCCGCACGCCAGTGCGGGTTGAAAACCGCATATATTCCCCGAGACAATGAAACAACAGCTCCCGGTGACAGGGGATGTGCAGATAGCAAAGACTGGGACTTTGAAGCCAAAGACTTAGTCCAGCTTGCGGAAATACTTTAAAAAATCTTGTGCACAGGCAGTTGGACGACGCCAATATGAACAACTCGTTCTACAACGCGATCAGCGGCCGACATGAGGCGCCAGCACCTCGACGACGGCAGCGGCGTTGCCTGTCGCCTCGACGACGACGTGATCGTCCTTGGCAAAAGCGGTTCGCGCGAACGCCTCGAGGCTGTCGCGCAGCATGGGGATGCGGCCGAGCTTCACCAACTTGCCGTCGAGCAGCGCCACGGCCTCGGCCGCCACCCGGTGGATGTCCATGCCGACGATACGCATGTCCTCCTCCTGGTCTGTGAGATCAGGGGAGCCGGCGGGCGACACGACAATTACGGATCCGCGCTCGCAGCGCATCCGGGCTAGTCGCAGGGGCGGCCAGATAACGACTTCGAGCTCGCAGCTCATGTCAGTGCGACGGCCTGCCCGCATTCTTCGTGCTCCCGGTGCTCCGTGGCCCGGATCGGAGGAAGCTATCCGCTCCATCCCATCTCGGGAACAGGGGACCGGCGCCCTCATGCCGGAACGCCTTCATCGAAAGCTTCAACGGCAAGTTCCGAGCGGAGTGCCGGAACATCCACTGGTTCATGAGCCTTGACGACGCGAAGACCAAGATGGAGGCTTGGCGTAGAGACACCAACGAAGTCCGGCTTCACAGCGCGATCGGCCACAAGACCCCGATCGAGCTGATGAAACGCTCGGACGGAGGCCCGCCCGCCTGAGCAAATCACCCCGGAAATCTTCCAGCCGGGCGGTCCAAAGCCGGAGGCACGTCAACAGCCCATCCATGCGGAGTCGATACCTGTCAGTGCACGTGACGAAGAAATTCGCGCAGCCTTGGGTTCTGAGGGGTAGAGATGAGTTCAGCAGGAGGGCCGTCCACCGTGATTTTGCCGCCCTCCATGAAGATCAGCCGCGTCCCGACCTGACGGGCGAAGCCGATTTCATGCGTGACGACGATCATCGTCATCCCTTCTTCGGCCAAGGATTGCATGACGTACAGCACCTCCTGGCGCAGTTCGGGATCGAGCGCCGAGGTGGGCTCGTCGAAAAGCATCAGCTTGGGACGCACGGCGAGCGCCCGGGCGATGGCGACGCGCTGCTGCTGGCCACCCGACAGTTCGCCGGGATAGTGGCCGGCGCGCTCGGCGAGGCCGACCTTGGCGAGCAGTTCGCGGGCCTCCTCCTCGGCCTGCCGCTTCGGCGTGCCGCGCACGTGGCGGGCACCGAAGGCGACGTTCTCCAGCGCCGTCATCTGCGGAAAAAGATTGAACTGTTGGAACACCATACCCGCTTCCTGGCGGATGAGGCGCACGGTTTTGGAACCGCCTTTCACGCTGTGCCCATCGACCATGAGGTCGCCGCCATCGATTTCCTCCAGCGCGTTGATGCAGCGCAGGAGCGTCGATTTGCCGGAGCCGGAGGGGCCGATCAGCACCAGCTTCTCGCCGACGGGGATGGAAAGGTCGACGTTGTCGAGGATGGTGACGGTGCCGAACCGCTTGGTGACACCTTTGAATTCTACGATGCTCACAGGATCCGCATCCTCTTTTCGGTGGTACGCAGGACGAGCGACAGAACCGCCGTCATCGCGAGATAGATGATCGCGACCGCCGACCAGATTTCCACCGCGCGGAAGTTCGAGGCCATGATCTCCTGCCCGGAGCGGGTCAGTTCGCCCACGCCGATGACGATGAACAACGAAGTGTCCTTCAGGCTCACGATGCACTGGTTGCCGAGGGCCGGGGTCATGCGGCGGAAAGCGAGCGGGCCGATGACGTAGGCCAGCACCTTCCAGAACGGCAGACCCAAGGCCAGACCGGCCTCCCTCAGACCCTTGTGGACCGACAGGAAGGCCCCGCGCACGATCTCGGCGATGTAGGCGCTGGAATTGATGACAATGGAGGTGATCGCGGCCGAGAGCGGGTCGATCCGCACATCCGCCAGAAGGGGAAGCGCGAAATAGATGAACATGACCTGCACGATGATGGGCGTGCCGCGGATGAGCTCGACGTAGATGAAACACAGCCAGTTGAAGATGGGATGGCCGTAGGCGCGGACGAGACCGACGAGTGTGCCAATCGCCATGCCGCCGACAAGACCGACAAGGGCGATGAATATCGTCAGGCGCGCGCCCTTCAAAAGTTCCGGCAGGGCTTGCCAGATGACAGACCAGTCAAAATCCATAGGACGCAGATCCCTGCGAGGAGGACGGAACACGTCCTGCCGATAAGACGGAAAGGGAGCGGAGAGGCCGGCGGCGGGCTACGGGCCGCCGGGCGTTACCGCGACGACGATGACCCGGTCCCCGCAGAGGACGGGTCACCCGCTCGTGCGATCGCCGGAAGGCAGCGCCGTCGCCCGGCCCGGTGACCGACCTGGGCGACGACGCGGCTCGTCAGCGTCGGATCACTGCTTCGGGGGCTCTTCGCCGAACCACTTGGCGTAGATCGCCTTGTAGGTGCCGTTGGCCTTCAGCTTGGCCAGGCTCGCGTTGACCTTTTCCCTCAGCTCGCTCCCCTTCTCGAACGCCATCCCGTATTGCTGGGCCTGGAGCTGCGGACCCACGGCCTGCACCTTTCCCTGCCCATTCGTCTTGATGAAGTACAAGACGTTCGGGGCATCGTGCAGGGCCGCGTCCGCGCGGCCCGTCTGGACCTCGAGATAGGCGTTGTCGATGTTCGGGAAGAGGCGCAGCTCCGCGTCCGGGAAGTTCGCCTTGGCATAGTCGACGGACGCCGTTCCGGTCTTCACGGCGAGAACCTTGCCCTTGAGGTCCGCACCCGACTTGATGGCGCTCCCTTTCGGCACGATGAGAAGCAGGCCGCTGTCGTAGTACGGGTCGGAGAAGTCGACGGCCCTTCGACGCTCGTCCTTGATGGTGATACCCGCGATGCCCACATCCACTTGATGCGTCTGCAGGCCGGGGATAATGCCGTTGAAGTCCATCGGCTGGAGCTTGTAGGTGACGCCCATATCCTTGGCGATCGCATCCCACAGATCGATGTCGAAGCCGACATATCGGTCGCCCTGCTTGAACTCGAAGGGCACGAAGGCCGTGTCGGTGGCGACCACCAGATCTTTCGCCCAGCCCGGCACGGAGGCCATCATGGCCGCGCCGGCCATGCCGAGCACAGCGATCGTCTTCAGTAGAGTATGCAAGATTGTCCTCCCAGACATGGCCGCTTCAGCACAGTGGCGACCTGGCGACGGGAGATGCCCGAACTCTCCACGCCGTACAATCGACCCGCAACATGTTAGGCGGCAAATTGTTGGTTACGCACCAATCGTTGCGCTTGGGCGCAGCGTGCAAGCCCCTTCGAGCCGCCCTCACCATAACGCTCGGTCGGCGAGGTAGCGCCGAGTCAAACCGCCCCTAGGGACCGAAAATCGACCATCCCGTTCTTTTGACGAGGCGTTCGAGGGCGAACTGACCGAGCAGCGAATTCCCGGCACGGTCGAGGCCGGGCGACCAGACCGCGATCGAGGCCGTGTTGGGAGCCACGGCGATGATGCCGCCGCCGACGCCGCTCTTGCCGGGCAGGCCGACCTTGTAGGCGAAGTCTCCCGAACCGTCGTAGTGGCCGCAGGTCAGCATCAGCGCGTTGATGCGGCGTGCTCGCTCGCTCGTCACGACAGCGCGTCCCGTCGCCGGGTCCGCTCCTCCGAAAGCGAGATAGCGCGCCGCCGTGGCGAGCTGCCGGCAGGACATGGCGATGGCGCATTGGTGAAAGTAGACGCCGAGCGTGAATTCGACCGGGCGCTCGATCACCCCGAAGCTTTTCATGTAGTTCGCAAGGGCGGTGTTGCGGAACCCAGTCCGTTTCTCCGAGTCGGCCACGGTCTTGTCGATCACGATCCGCCGGTCTGCGGCGAGAGACTGAAGGAAGCGCAGGATTTCTCCTATCGCTTCGCGTGGCTGGTGCGAGGCCACGATGACATCGGTGACGGCGATGGCACCCGCGTTGATGAAGGGATTGCGCGGAACGCCGTGTTCGAGTTCGAGCTGGACGATCGAATTGAACGGGTTGCCCGACGGCTCCCGGCCGACCCTCTGCCACAGGCGGTCGCCGATCATGCCGAGCGCCATGGTCAACGTGAAGACCTTCGAGATGCTTTGGATCGAAAACGGCGTGTCGCTATCTCCAGCTGCGAAGACACGCCCGTCCGCATCGACGACAACCATGCCGAACTGACGCGGATCGACATGGGCGAGTTCCGGAATGTACCGGGCGACGTCTCCGCGCTCCGTCATTCGTCCGACCTCGTCGGCAATTTCCGCGACGACGCTCGCAAGGCAGGGGTTTGACGACATCAACTACACGTCCTTCTACGGCGCCTGGCTTCGCAGGATGGCTTGCGAGGAACGGTCCGGCGGGGTCGGCACGGATCGGCGTGGCCAGCATCGGTCCCAGGGGGCGGTCTCGCGGGAGCCGGGATGCATGTCGCCCGCGTCCGTTTCAATCGCTCAGCATCAAGTCAGTGCAAAGTCTGTGAATTTCGCACCAGCCGTTGCGGTGCCGTCAGCGGTTGGCGCGATCGAGATAGCGGTGGAGCGAGCGATACTCCTTGAGCCGCGCGGCTGCGCCGCCTTCGTTCAACGCATGCATGCGGACCAGAAGCCGCTCGAGCACGATGGTGGGGCCGACGAGGGAGTTGAAGTAGGACGTTCCCTCGGCGGCGACGAAGAGGATGTCGTCGGCCAAGCGATAGATCGGCGACAGCTTGTTGTCCGTCAGCGCCAGGATGCGCGCGCCGCGGCCCTTGGCATATTGGGCCAACCGGATCGAGAGCTGCGCGTAGGGCTTGAAGGACAGGACGAACAGCACATCGCTGCTACCGATGCCCGCCAGCTGGTCGATGGCGTAGCTGCTTTCACCCGTAATGATCAGGAGGTTCTTGTGCGCATGCTGGCCGCAGTAGTGAAAATGCTGCGCCAAGGCCTGCGAGGTGCGGAAACCGGCGATGTAGTTGACCTTGGCCCGCGCCAGGATGGCCGCGACGGCGTCGAGCTCGGCGACGGTCGGGTTCTTGATGGCGCGGACCACCATGTCCACCTGCGTCGCCAGCATGCTGCCCGGCCCCACCTGCGGGGAGGCCTGGGCTTTCTCCAGCGCCACCACCGGGTTCTCGACCAGTGCGGCGGTCGCGAGCTGCCGGATTTCGTCGAAGGACGCGAAACCCAGCTTCTTGAAGAGGCGGATCGCGCAGTAGGGCGAGACGTTCGCGCTGGCGGCGAGCTTGCGCATGCTGCTGAAGGCGACGTCCGTCGGTCGCTCCATGATGACCTTGGCGAGCAGCTGCTCCTGTGGCGTGAGACCGGGAAAATGCGCCGCAATCGAATCCTGAAGCTCTGTGTAGCCGGAGAACCGCACCGAACTGCTCATAAACGCTCCTGCTTTGCACCACCTGTTGCTCTCGTTGCCCCTTCTAGCATCGAATGTTTGCGCCTAGGAGAGCCGTCACCGAAATGGGAGGTCATACGGTGTTCAACTTCATCCAGGCCGTCGAGGAGCAATTCGACGAAGCCGCCACGTCGCTCGCCCTCGAGCCGGCGCTCGCGCATAAGATCAAGGTTTGCAATTCGTCATATACGGTGAAGTTCGGCGTCCGCCTGCGCGGCACGCTTCATACGTTCGAGGGGTATCGTGCCGTTCACTCCGATCATATCGAACCGGTCAAGGGCGGGATCCGCTATGCGCCCGACGTCGATCGGGAAGAGGTCGAAGCCCTCGCGACCCTGATGAGCTTGAAGTGCGCGCTCGTCGACATCCCGTTCGGCGGTTCGAAGGGCGGACTGAAGATCGACAATGCGCAGTGGAGCGTCGCCGAACGCGAGCAAATTACCCGGCGCTTCGCAGCCGAGCTTATCCGTCGCAATCTCCTGAGCCCCTCGCAGAACGTGCCCGCGCCCGACGTCGGAACCGGCCCGCTCGAGATGGCCTGGATGGCCGACCAGTATCGGCGAACCCATGCCGCGGACATCAATGCGCCGGGCTGCGTCACGGGCAAGCCGCTGACGCATGGCGGGATCGAGGGGCGAACGGAAGCGACGGGGCTCGGGGTGCATTTTGCTGTCCAGGCTTTCCTCCAGTCGGAGGAAGCCCGTGAGCTTGGCTTTCCCGCCTCCGTGGCCGGCATGACCATCGCCGTTCAGGGCTTCGGAAATGTCGGTTCGCACCTTGCGCGCTTCGCATCCCGGGACGGAGCGAGGATCGTCGCCGTCAGCGACCGGGACGGCTGCATCGCCAACCCGGATGGCCTCGACATCGCTGCGTTGACGTCGCACATGAAAGCGACGGGTGGCCTTTCCGGCTTCAACGGCGGCAGCTTCAACGCCGATCGCGACGCGGTGCTTGCCACCCCTTGCGACATTCTCGTACCGGCGGCCCACGAGGGCGTCATCACGGCCGACAACGTCGAGCACGTCGAAGCCAGGCTCGTCGTCGAGGCGGCGAACGGCCCCGTGACGCCCGAGGCGGAGCGTCGCCTCGAAGAGCGCGGGATTCCCATCATTCCCGACATCTTCGCTAATTCCGGCGGCGTCGTCGTCTCATACTTCGAGTGGGCGAAAAATCTGTCACGCATGAGCTTCGGCCGCCTCGAGCGACGCCGGGAACAAATCCTTTTCAACACATTGCTCGGCGAAATGGAAAGCCAGAGCAGCTGCAAGCTCACCCCCTCGTTTCGGGAGCGCGTGAACGAAGGTCCGACCGAGCGCCAGCTCGTGGAATCCGGCCTCGAAGATACGATCGCCACGACGTTCGAGCGGATCACGTCCCTTCGACGGCAATCCCCTGATAAACTCAGCATGCGAAAGGCTTGCTATATGCTGGCCATCCAGTCGATTGCAGAGCATTACAAAACAATGGGTTTGTGATCGTATACGTGTATCTCCCGAGTAAATTTCACGCAATTTGCTGACGGAGAGCGCTGAAGTATGCGGCTGCCTGTCCGAGCTAGCAGTCGTTTTCAGGTAACTCTCGCGGTTGCGCCGTCTGTCACGGCTGCATCGCGCGAGCGGATTGGCCGGCTTCTTTATTCGGCAAGTCGAGGTCACGCGCTTCTGTTGGAGGGGAACTCGACCGCCCATTCAAACGATGATCGCGTTCATCGACGATCGCCGCAAGGCGTAAACGAAACGGCCTCTGGAAAACCCGGGGTAATTCACTGCGCATCGGTCCGGATTTCCCCAGGTCGATCTGATAGGAGCTAGACATGTAATGTTATATCATATCTAAGGCGTCCTGGCTTGGCGCTCGCGCCTTTTTCCATTGACGCGCAGGATGAACCACATGACGCTTGTTCGCATCGCCGCGACCCTCGGCCTTATGGTTTTGGCCGGTTCCGCATCCGCTCAGACGCCCTCCACGATCCAAGTGATCGGGGTCGAGAACGAATATGCCGATGTCATCCGGCAGGTCGGTGGCAAAGCCGTGCATGTCGAGGCGATCCTGACCGATCCCAACACGGACCCACACACGTTCGAAGCCAGCCCGAAGCTCGCAATGGCCTTCTCGCAAGCACAGCTGGTGGTGGAGAACGGCGTCGGCTACGACAGCTGGGCCGATAAGCTGATGGCGGCGTCACCCAACGCCGAGCGTCAGGTCTTGAACGTGCAGAAGCTCCTGAACCTTCCCGACGACATCGAGAACCCGCATCTTTGGTACGATCCGAAGACGATGCCGGTGGTCGCCATGGCGGTGGCCGACGCCTTGGCCAAGCTGCAGCCCTCCGAGGCCGCGACCTTCCATGCCAATGCCGAAGCCTTCGTTGCCTCGTTGAAACCATGGATGGACAGTATCGCGGCCTTCAAGGCAAAGTATCCCGACACGCCGGTGGCGACGACGGAGCCGGTCGCCGACTATCTCCTGAAGGCCATGGGCTGCAAGCTGATGACGCCCCAGACCCTGGAAAAGGCCGTGATGGACGGTACCGATCCGGCTCCGCAGGACATCACGATCCAGAACGAGCTGTTCTCCAACCATAAGGTCAAGATCTTCGTCTATAATCAACAAGTGACCGACGCCTTGACCACGTCCTTCCTCGACGCCGCCCAGAAGGCAGGGGTTCCCGTCGTCGGTGTCTATGAGACGATGCCGACCCCCGGATATACCTATCAGTCGTGGATGCAGGCCGAGGTCGAGGCACTCACCAAGGCTGTCGCCGACAAGACGTCGACCCTATCGTTGCAGAAGTGACGACCGACACTCTTCCGCTCGAAGACAAAGTCCTGGAGGTCCGCAAGGCCCGCGTATCGCTCGCGGGCCGGCTGATCCTGGACGATATCGAATTCGCCCTCAGGCCCGGCGAATTCTGTGGTCTCATCGGCTCGAACGGGTCCGGCAAGACGACCCTCCTCAGGACGATCCTTGGCTTCGTATCGCCGGAAAGCGGTCGAGTGATGCTCGGGGGCGGCAAGCGCGCCGCCATCGGCTATGTGCCGCAGAAATTCGCGCTCGATCCCTTGATGCCGT
Organism: Aureimonas sp. N4; assembly: GCF_001463925.1. Lineage (NCBI taxonomy): Bacteria > Pseudomonadati > Pseudomonadota > Alphaproteobacteria > Hyphomicrobiales > Aurantimonadaceae > Aureimonas > Aureimonas sp. N4. The sequence continues at coordinate 8,665 of NZ_BBWS01000052.1, forward strand.
TGCGGGCGCGCGATCTCGTGGAACTGGGTCTCGATGGAGCGCGCTTCGGCATCCCGTTGCCGTCCCGGGCGCGTCGGGCCAAGGTGGATGCGATGCTCCAGGCCGTCGAGGCCGACAGCTTCGCCGACCAGCGGATCGGACGCCTTTCCGGCGGCCAACAGCAGCGTGTTCTGATCGCCCACGCGCTGATCCGGCGCCCACGACTGCTGCTGCTCGACGAGCCGCTGGCCAACCTCGACATCCGAAGCGTCGCCGGCATCGTGGCGCTGCTTCGCCGTTTGTCGCGGGAGTTTCAGACGGCCGTGCTCCTGTCGGCGCACGACATGAACCCGCTGCTGTCGGCCATGGACCGCATCGTCTACCTCGCCCATGGCCGCGCCGCCACCGGGTCCACGCAGGCGGTGGTGCGCACGGAGGTGCTGAGCCGGCTCTACGGGTTCCGCATCGACGTCATCCAAGTGCACGGCCGCATCCTTGTGGTAGCGGCCGACCCGGCCGGGGAAGCGCTCGCGACCCTCGGCGGCGACCCGGCTTCCGTGGTGCAGGTCCCGTGATCGACATGCCTGACCTCGTCTCCGCCATCCTCGAACCGGGGCTCCTCACCAGCGCTCCGGTGCGAACCGCCGCCGTGATCGGAGGAGCGGCAGCCGTCGTTTCGAGCGCGATCGGCGTCTTCACGGTGATCCGCGGACAGTCCTTCGCGGGCCATTCCCTGGCCGACGTCAGCAGCGCCGGCGGTGCCGCCGCGTTCCTCTTCGGCATCAATCCGCTGCTCGGCTTCCTCCTCATGGGCGTCGTCGCGGCGGTCAGCATGGAGGCGTTCCGCATCGACAGGGCGAGCGAGCGCGACCTCGTCACAGGCATCGTCACGGGAGCCGGGCTCGGCGTGTCCGCCCTTCTGCTTTTCTTGGTCGCGACCACGAAACATACGGCCGCGGGCGCCACCGTCACCGTGATGTTCGGCTCGATGTTCGCGATCTCGCCAACGATCGTCCCCCTTGTCCTAACGGTCGGCGCGGGGGCGCTCCTCGGCATCGCACTGCTCTACAGGCCACTGCTCCTGTGCTCGCTCGATCCAGACCTCGCGACTGTCCGGGGCGTACCCGTCCGCCTCGTCGGATTGGCGCATCTCGTCGTGCTGGCGCTGGCCGTCGCGCTTTCGGCCATCACGGTCGGCGCCATCCTGTCCACCGCGCTTCTGATCGGGCCGGCCGCCATCGCGCTGCGTTGGGCGAAGCGGCCCGGAACCGCGATCCTGTATGCTGCGGCCATCGGTGTGGCGTCCACCTGGGCCGGCATCGTCATCGCCTATGACAGCTATGTCTGGACGGGTGGCCACGGCTGGCCCGTCAGCTTCTGCATCGTCTCCATCATCTTCGTCGTCTATCTGGCGGCCGCGATGGTCTCGCGCGACGGCGCAGGGCGGTCGCCGGGCACGGGGCAATCCCGAAAGGCCAGCGGAAGCTGAGGCAGCGCATGTTCGACGCCTACATGATCAACACCTGGTTGGGCGGTACTCTTGTCGCCGTCGTCGCCGGCGTCGTCGGCTTCTTCGTGGTGATCCGCGGTTCCTCCTTCGCGGCCCATGCGCTACCGCTCAGCGCCTTTCCGGGCGCTGCGGCCGCAAGCCTTCTCGGCATCGACCCGTTGATCGGCCTTCTGGTGTTCTCGGCACTCGGCATTATCGGCATCAGCCAGCTGACGCGGCTCGGGCGCAGCGATATCGCTACCGCCCTGACACTCGCAATGCTGCTCGGCCTCGGCGCCCTTTTCCTGAGCCGCACGACGGAATATTTCCAGGCCATCTACGCGCTCCTGTTCGGCGAGATCCTGGGCATCAGCCGCGCGGCGCTCGGCACGGTCGCGGCGCTCGGCGCGGTCTGCCTTATCGCCGTGGCGGTGCTGTTCCGCCCCCTGCTGCTGAGCTCGGTCTCACCCGATCTGTGCGAAGCGCGTGGTGTGTCGGGCGCCTGGATGGAGATCGGCTTCCTGAGCATCGTCGGCCTCGCCACAACGATGGCGCTGCCGGTCGTCGGCGCCTTGCTGGTGTTCAGTCTCATGGTGGGGCCGGCCTCGGCCGCGCGCGCCTTCACGGATCATCCCGTCAAGGCCATGCTCTTGTCGGCAAGCCTGTCGGCTGGAACGGTTTGGATCGCCATCGCGCTCTCCTATCAATTCGACCTGCCGATCGGTTTCTTCGTCGGAGCGATCAGCGCCATCAGCTACGGTGTCGGCCGCCTCCGTGCGCGGCGCGCAGGCCGCTCTCCCGATCCGGGGCTCGTCTCTGTTCGGCGTGTCGAGGTCGGGCGCTCCTGAGCAGATGTCTCGTCTTGGCCGCTGAGTGATCCCTTGGCTGTCGCGCTTCTCTTCGGGATCGCCCGGTGGGGCCTCCTCCGATCGGATCGGACTGCGCGAGGCAGCTCCAGCTGTGGCGCTTGCCTGTCGCGCGATAGGCACGATCGGCTCTAGGTCTCGTCTGCATTCAAAGGTTGCGGAACAGAAACGCGGCTGCTGGATCGGTTTGGGGGGGTGTGCGAGCTCGAAGTCCGCACGGCGTCCGTCGCTGAGATCGGGAGCGCTGAGCACCGGACAGAACGACATCGGTCCCGAACTGATCACCGAAATGCCGGGCGAACGTCCTCGTGGTCCTGGCGAATATCGGCTCGATCCCCGACGCAGCGCTCGGAAGAGGACGAATGGCGGTTTGGGGGGCGCTCGGCATGGAGCCCATGTCAACACACCCAACACGGCCGATGTCCCCTATCGGGAACGCACGATCCGAGTGGCAAGGTCTTAGAGACTGTTTCGAAAGTCCCCCGGTCGGCTCGCCGGGTCTTTCAGCCCCTCACTTCGTTGCCAATCCTCGCCGATGCCACCGGCATCGACTGCGTTTGGCGCCTCGTGGAGCGGCTGAAATCCCTCGCCGCCCCTCCGCCGGGGACTTCCGAAACAGCCTCTTAAAAAGGATCGGAAGCGCACGGACCGCCTTCGAGTGTCAGCCCCTTGGGTGGTGATCAGTCCGATGGACGGTTTGCCAACGGTCCCCTTTTCCGTGAAGATCGGCGACGTCGATTCCACGTGGATGCTGCTGCGCGTCGAGCGCGGCAAGGGCGGGCGCGACCCCAACGCCATGCTGTCCGCCGAACCGCTGGCTCTTCTGCGCGAATGGTGGATCGAGGGCCATCGGCAGGGCATCCTGCATCGCGAGGGATGGCTGTTCCCCGGTCTGAGCTGGGATCGGCCCCTTTCGGCGAATTCACGCATTCGCCTGTCGGGCAAGGCATCTCCACCCACCCGCTTCACCGCATCGTCATCGAGGCGGCGCGGGCCGCCGAAGTCCCCAAGCGCGTCGGGCCGCGCATGCTACGCCGTTCCATCGCCACGCACCTTTTCGAGGACGGTGTCGACATCCGCGTCATCCAAGGTTCTGCTCGGTCACGCCGAGCTCCACACCACCGCGCTCCATGCCAAGGTCGGGTCCGCACGATGCGGGCTGTTGTCAGCTCCCTTGATCGCCATGCCCTGTTGCCCGCGAGGGACTGTCGCCCGGCTGAGGCGATGGTCGCCTCGATCGAGGTCGCCGACATCCTGCGCGTTGCTGGACCTGCGTTCCCGGCGAGCCGCGCCGGACACCTGAGCCTGGCGGAGGTGAAGGTCAAGGTCGGCGGTCTCGACCCTTTGCCCGACAGGCGAATGCTGGCATTCGCCGAAAGGCGGCCGCTCCGCCGCGCTCGGCGGCCATCTGCACGTCGCCCACAGCTCATGCCGCAGCTGGCACTGTCCCCGCTGCCAGGGCGCGGCGGCGAGGGACCGGCTGGCCGAGCGCCAGATCGACCTGCTGCCGGTCGGATACGTCCACGTCGTCTTCACGCTGCCCGCCGAGATCGCCTTCCAGAGCAAGCGGGCTGTGAACAACTTCTTGTTCAGGGCGTCGGTGGGAGACCATGACGACGATCGCCGCCGATCCGCCCCGCCGTGTCACCACGATCCGCGTTCGCGCAGCCAATCAGCTGCGCCCGTCAGGCCGCCGAAGGCGAAGACGTGGATCTGCCGGATCGGGCCGTCCGGATGGGTTTGAACATGGCGCTCGACCGGCGCGACGACATCTTCGGGTGACTGCTGCGTCGCGAGCGCACCGAAGCTCAACGCGCGTTTGCGAAGGAAGCCCAACGAATTGCCGACGCCGCAGGCCATGGCATATTTCAGAAGCGTCGTGAGCTTCGCCGGCCCGGCCACGCCAAGATGGACCGGCAGATCGACGCCTTCGGCCGCGAGCCCCTCGGCCCAGGCGACGAACGCTGGCCCATCGAAGCCGAATTGGGTGACGATCCGCATGCGCGCATCGGTTCTGGCTGCGAAATCGGCCTTGGCGCGCAACGCGCGCATCGCGGCGTCGGCCGGAAAGCCCGAACTCGTCTCGGGGTGTCCGGCGACCGCGACATCGGTGTAGCCGAAGCGGTCGAGGAAGCCCGTTTCGAGGATGTCGAGCGCGGTGGCGAAGTCGCCGGCCGGCCGGTCGGGGCCACCGCCGATCACCAGCATCTCGCGCGCGCCGCCGCGCTCGGCCAGCGCCCCGATGCGGGCCTCGACGGCGGCGCGCGCGCCTGCGCGGCGCGCGGCGAGATGGGGCACGGCGACATAGCCAAGATCGGCGAGCCGCCGCACGGCGCGCACGAGGGTCTCGTCCCCGTCCGATCCGAGATCGGTGACGTAGACGCGTGTCGCCGGCGGAAAAAGGCCGGGCAGGTCGGGCGACTCGATCGCCTGCTTCGGACTGACCTCGATGGAGGCGGCGAGGGGAGCGGGGGCCATCATCGGACGAATCTCAGCCGAACACGACGGTCTTGCCGCCGTTGATCATCACGCGGTCCTGGAGATGGAGCGCGACGGCGCGTCCGAGGACGCGGCGTTCGATGTCGCGACCCTTGCGGATGAGGTCATCGGGCGTGTCGGCATGGGTCACGGGCTCCACGTCCTGCGCGATGATCGGACCTTCGTCGAGATCGGAGGTGACATAATGCGCCGTGGCGCCGATCAGCTTCACGCCGCGCTCGTGCGCCTGGTGATAGGGCCGGGCGCCCTTGAAGCTCGGAAGGAAGGAGTGGTGGATGTTGATGCACCGCCCCGACAGATAGCGCGAAAGGTCGTCGGACAGGATCTGCATGTAGCGCGCGAGCACCGTGAGCTCGGCGCCGCTCGACTCGATGAGATCGACGATCGACTGCTCCTGCCGCGCCTTGCTGGCGGGCGTGACCGGCAGGTGATGATAGGGCACGCCATCGGGCAGTTCGGTCTTCAGAAGCTCGCGAGGATGGTTCGAGACCACGCCGACGCACTCCATGTTCAACTCGCCGAGCTTCATGCGGTAGAGGAGGTCGACGAGGCAATGGTCGAAGCCCGACACGGCGAGGAGCACCTTGCGCCTCTCGTCGGCCGGTCGCAGCGTCCATTCGAGGTCGAAGGCTTCAGCGGGTTGGGCGAAGGCGGCGCGGAAGGCGGCGAGCCGCTCCTCCGGCAGCTGGAAGCGGATGCGCATGAAGAAGGAGCCGGTGCGCGCATCGTCGAACTGCGCGGCCTCGGCGATATCTCCGCCTTGCGAGGCGATGGCGCCGGCGACGGCCGCCACGATTCCGAGGCGGTTCCGACAGCGGAGCGCGAGACTGTAAGAGAGCATCTTGTCTCCTCGAATTGGAGCGATCGGGCGCACGGGCGCCCTTGGCCCAGCCGCCGGTGCGGCTGGGCGTTGCGGGTCGCAGCAGAATGGGGGCGGGAAGGCGTGAGCCCGTGGCGAGCCGGCCGAGACATCGGGCAAGGACGGACGGTTGCGGGCTCGCTGGGCCGGGCCGTCGCAGCCCGGCCGCGGAAGGGCGCCTTTGTCCCTCAGATCACGGCGCGCAGCTTTGCCTGCGCGGCCTTCGAGAAGGGCGCGGTGTGGACCGTCGCCCGGATCGTCGTCTGCTCGTGGCGTTCCACATGCGGCTTGCGCGAGCCGCCCTTGATCTCGCCCCAGGTGAGGACGACCTCGGTGCCCGGCTCCGCATAGGCCTCGTCGATGCCGCAGAGCGACAGGAACTCGCGCTCGTTGATGTTGTAGCCGCAATATTGGGACATGCCGACGAGCGCGCCGTCGTTGGAGCGCACCTCGTCGGCCTGCGGCCAGCCGAAATAGGCCGTGGGCATGTCGAGCGCCTTGTAGATCGGGCCGTCGCCCAGCTGCGACGCCATGATCTTGTTGATGTCCTCATGGTGCCAGCGAAGGACGCGCTTGACGCGTTTGGGACCCGCGAACTGCGACTCGATCGCCTCGCGGCCGATGAAGTCGTGATCGAACTTCACCAGTTTCTCGTAGCCGAGCGCCGAAGGCGTCCAGTAGTAGTCCTCGACATTGTCGCTGTAGAGGCTGCCGCCGAGCTGCATGTTCGCCTCCCAGCTGTCGGCGGGCAGCCACTCGCGATAGGCGCGCAGATCTTCGCCGGTGTAGATGCCGGGCAGCGGGTAGGGAATCCAACCGTCCTCCAGCGGAGTGGAGTAGTAGGTGCGCGTACCGGCCTGCAGCAGCCCGTGCCGCTCGCCCGCCTTGAGGATGGCGTCGCGCACCGTGTCCATGTCGGCGAAGGGACCGGAAATCTCAGCGCCCGCGTGACCGGCCATGCCGTGGCGCAGCACGTGAACCCGGCATCCCGCGATGGTCACGTAGGTCGTGTTGAAGAACTTCAGCTCCGGCCAGCCGCCTTCGCAGATCTCGTCGAGAATGGCGCGCGCGTTCGGTCCCTCGAGCTGGAAACGGTACTTGGTCCGCTTGCCGTCCTTGGCGTAGGGCGTCGTCGGATCGAAGGTGAAGTGGACGTCGTAACCCTGGGTCTCGCCGTTGTAGCGGACCCAATTGAGCAGGGGCATGCCGGAGATCAGCTCGAAGCCCTCGTCCTCGCCGTAGTAGTTGAGGATGCAGTCGCCGATGTGGTGGCCGCGCGGCGTGCAGGCGAAATACTGCTTGGCGCGGTTCGTCGACAGGTTCGAGAAGGTGCAGGGCGAGAGGTATTCGAGAAGCTTCTTCGCATCCGGCCCCTTCACGTAGAGAACCGGCATGTGGTGAGACTGGTTGAAAAGGACGGCCGTCTCGCGCCATGCGCGCTGCTCCTCGCGCCAGGTCGTGTATTCCGGCGCGATGAGCGTGGCGAACAGGCTCGTTCGCGACTTGTGATACTGCGAGATCGTATCGTTGTAGAGATACTCGACGAAGTTCGGCTTGGAATCGATCAGGTCCTGAAGCGAAGTCATCTCTCTCGTGTCCATTCGGGTTCGTGTGGGATCGGGGCGCGCGCCATCGCTCCCACACGCTCGTGGGTTCGTGATGCGCAGGCATTGCGAAAGGGGCGGCCTCCCTAGTGGCCGGCCCCGGGCCGGGTCAGTCGGCTGCGGCCATTTTGCAGGCCGAGGCATAGGGGTCGGCGCCCCGTTCCAGCGCCAGGTGGGGCGATCCCATCTGCCACTTGCCGTCCGGACCCGCGACGACTTCCAGCGCGTAGTAATTGTCGAGCGGCATGTGGTTGGGACCGAAGACGACCTGGCCGCGCACCGAGTCGAACTGGGCCGCCTCCAACGCCTTGCGCAGGCCTGCCTTGTCGTCGAGCTTGCCGCCCACCGCCTCGACGGCCGACTTGATGAGCGAGACGGCGTCGTAGGCGGCGGCCGCGTAGTTCGAAGGGTCCCGGCCGTAGGTCTTGCGGAAGTCGTCCACGAAGGTGCGGTTGGCCGGCGTATCGAGATCGGGATACCAGTAGTCGGTGAGGACCGAGCCGAGCGCGCCGGTGGCGTTGCCCTTCTGGAGCGCGGGCAGGGCGATCTGGTCCAGCGTGTAGACGGTGTAGAGCTTGACCTTGTCCTTGAGGCCCGACTGCTCGAACTGGGTCATGAAGGCGGCCGAGCGGCCCGGGTAGAAGGCGAAGAGCCCGTCGGCGCCCGAGGCCGCGACCTTGGAGAACTCGGCCGAGAAGTCCAGCTGCGGGTCGCTTCCCCATTTGGTGAAGTCCTGGCCGGCGATCTCGCCCTTGAAGGTGGAGGCGAAGCCTTTCACCACGTCCTGGCCCGCCGCGTAGTTGGGGGCCATCGTGTAGATCTTCTTCACCCCTCGCCGGTTGAGCTCCTCGCCGAGCGCCATCGACATCACGTCGCCTTGGCCGCGCATGGCATAGAAATTCGGATTGCAGAGCTTGCCCGCCAGATCGGAGGGTGCGGCGTTGGTGCTGATCAGGATCGTGCCCGAATCGAGCGCGCTCTTTCGCGACGCGAGGAGCACGTTCGACCAGATGTAGCCTGTCAGGAAGTCGACCTTGTCCTGGCGCACCAGCTTCTCGGTCTTCTGTCGCCCGACATCGGGACTGAGCGCGTCGTCTTCGACGACCAGCTCGACCGGGCGCCCCGCCATGGCGCCCCCGGCATGCTGCAGCGACAGGCGGACGGCATCCTCGACGTCGCGCCCGATGATGGCGGCGGGCGTCGTCTGCGTGGTGATGAGGCCGATGCGGATCGGCTCCTGCGCGTGGGCGGTGGTCGACAGGCACGACAGAAGGGCCAGGCCCAGTATGCATCTCGCTTTCATTGATTTCCTCCCCGCCGGCTCCTCCTCCGGCAGCTATAAACAAACAGATCAACCGGTATGTTTCAATGAAAACTTTGCCGGCCGTGTGGGATTCCTCGTATGAGTGGGCCTTCGGGGAAGGGGGTCGTTCCGTCCCGCCCCGGACGGATCGACCACAACGAGGAAGCCGGATGACGCCGACGGGAAAGAAACGCCGCACACAGGCGGAACGCAGCGCCGAGACGCGCGAGAAGATCCTGCAGGCGACGATCGACATCCTGTTCGAACGCGGCCATGCGCGGCTGACGACGGCGCTGGTGGACGAGCGGGCGGGCGTCTCCAGCGGCGCGCGGGTGCACCATTTCCCGTCGAAGATCGATCTCGTCGTGGCCGCCACGGAGCAGACCTATGCGCGGGCGAAGGATATCGGCCGCCAGCGCGCGGAAACGGCGCGCAGCTCTGCGAACCCTCTACGGGAGTACGCGAGCGACTGCGCGTCGGTCTATTTCGAATGGCCCTTCGTCGCGGCCCTCGAAGTGGTGGTCACGGCTCGCACCGACGACGAGTTGATGGCGCGTCTCGCCCCGGTGCTCGACGATTTTCATCGCGAGATGAAGACCACCTGGACCCGTTCGCTGGTGGAGGCCGGATACGACGCGGCGGTGGCCGACGAGGAACTGACGCTGACGCTGAACGTCATCCGGGGCATGGCGGTCAACCGGATCTGGCAACGGGACGACGCGACCTATATCGCGATCCTCGACCGGTGGTGCGTCGAGCGGGCCGGGCACATCCGACACAGGCCCTGACGGCCATGCGGCCGGCCGCTCAGACGCTGAGATAGGCCTTGACGACCGCCTCCTCGGCGCGCACGCGCGAGGGTGCTCCCGACCAGACGGTCCGCCCCTTCTCCACGACGAAGAAACGGTCCGCGACCTCCAGCAGGCGTTGGATGTGCTTGTCGATCACCACGATCGACTGGCCGAGCTGGCGCAACCGCCCGATGCAGGCCCAGATCTGGTCGCGGATCACCGGGGCGAGGCCCTCCGTCGCCTCGTCGAGGATCAGGAGGCGCGGATTGGTCATCAACGCGCGGCCGATGGCCAGCATCTGCTGCTCGCCGCCCGACAGAAGATTGGCATAGGAACCGTTGCGCTCGTGGAGGCCTGGGAAGAGTTCGTAGACGCGGTCCACCGTCCAGGGCTGCGCCTCGCCCCGCCGGTTGGCGGCGACGACGAGGAGGTTCTCGTGCACGGTGAGGTTGGAGAAGACCTGCCGACCCTCGGGGACGAGGCCGAGCCCCTGCCGTGCCACGCGCGCCGCCGAAAGACCCGTGAGCCGGCGCCCCTCGAACTCCACCGCGCCGTCCCATGCCGGCAGAAGGCCCATGAGGGCCCGCACCGTCGTGGTCTTGCCCATGCCGTTGCGGCCCATGAGGCAGACGACCTCGCCGGGGCCGACCTCGAAGCTGATGTCGAAGAGGATCTGGCTGCGATCGTAGCCGCTCGTGAGGTTCTTGACCCGCAGCATTCAGGCGTCCTCTCCGAGGTAAGCTTCGCGCACGCGCCCGTCGGCGCGGATTTCGGCCGGCGTTCCAACGGCCACGACCTCGCCGCGCACCAGCACGGTCAGCCGATCGGCCAGTTCGAACACGGCTTCCATGTCGTGCTCCACGAGAAGCACGGTGGTTCTGCCCTTGAGCTGCGAGAGGAAGCGCGTCATCGCGCGGCTTTCCTCCGAGCCGAGACCGGCCATCGGCTCGTCGAGAAGGATGAGCGTCGGATCGCCAACGAGCGCGACGGCGAGTTCCAGAAGGCGCTGCTCGCCGTGGCTCATGTCCGCCACGCGACGGGGCATGTGTTCCCGTCCCATGCCGATGCGGGCCAGCGCCCGCGCCGCCTCGTCCTGAAGGTCGGCGTTGCGGTCGATCCGGCGCCAGAAGCGGAAGGCCCGCTCCCGGCGCGCGAGAAGCGCAAGACAGACGTTCTCGCCGACCGTGACGTCGCGGACCAGCGTGGTGATCTGGAAGGAGCGGGCCATGCCGAGCCCGGCGCGCTCGTGGACCGGCCGGTGCGTGACGTCGCGCCCGTTCACCAGCACCGTCCCGGACGTCGGCGAGACCTCGCCGAAGAGCTGGGCGATGAGCGTCGTCTTGCCGGCGCCGTTCGGGCCGATGACGGCATGCATCTCGCCGCGCGGCAGAGCCATCGACACGTTGCGCGTCGCGTGGAGGCCGCCGAAATACTTGTTGAGGTCGCGGACTTCCAGAGCGTGCGTCATGCGCGTCGTCCGATCAGGAGGCCGACGAGGCCGTTGCGGGCGAAAAGGACGATGGCGATCAGGAACAGGCCGAACCAGAAGTGCCAGTAGACCGTGAGCCCGCCCATCCACTCCTCGATCAGAAGGAAGACGAGGGCACCGACGAGCGGGCCCGAGATCGTGGCGACCCCGCCGACGATGACGATGAAGATCAGCTCGCCGGACGCGGTCCAGCTCATCGCGGCCGGCGTGACGAAGCTCGTGAAGTTCGCGTCGAGGAAGCCGGCGAGCCCGCAGAGCATTCCGGCCGCGACATAGGCCGCCAGCCGGTAGCGCACGGGATCGAAGCCCACCGCCTGCACGCGGCGCTCGTTGCCCTTCGCGGCCTTCAGCAGGAGGCCGAAGTCGGAGCGGCGTAGTCGCGAAAAACCGAGCATCGCGGTGGCAAGGACCACGAGCACGGCATAGTAGAGCTGCGTCTTGTCGCCGAGGTCGAGCGGACCGAAGAGGCTGGAATAGTTGATGGTCAGCCCGTCGTCGCCGCCATACTGGCGCAGGCCGAAGACGGTGAAATAGACCATCTGCGCGAAGGCCAGCGTGATCATGATGAAATGCACGCCTCGCGTGCGCAGCGCGATGAGGCCGGTAACGAGCGCGAAGAGCGCGCAGGCGCAAAGCGCGACGGCGAGCTGGACGAAGCCGTTGTCGATGTCGGCGTCCGCCAACATGCCGACGGCATAGCCGCCGATTCCGAGAAACACGGCGTGGCCGAGGCTGACGAGGCCGCCCAGCCCGATCAGGGCGTTGAGGCTGAGCGCCGCGATGGCGAGGATCATGGCGCGCAGCGCGACGTCGGTCCAGAAGTCGTGCCCGAGCATCGAGAGGACGAAGGGCGCGGCGGCGAGCGCCGCTATCAGGACGAGGGCGAGGGCAAAGTCGGGATCGACGCTCGGACCTCGAACCGCCAAGGGGCGGGCGACCGGCCCCGACGGGCTCCCTGTGGAAAGATCGGTCATCGGATCACCTGTTGGCGGGCGGGAACAAACCCGACGGGCGGAAGATCAGGACGAGCGTCATCGAAAGATAGATGAGGATCGAGGCGAGCGAGGGTCCCGCCGAGGAGGCCACGGACGGCGAGAAGACCGCGCCGAGGATCGAGGGCAGGTAGGCTCGGCCGAGCGTGTCGATCAGCCCGACGCCGATGGCCGCCACGAAGGCTCCGAAGATCGAACCGATGCCGCCGATGATGATGACCACCAGCGCCAGGATGACGATCTGGTTGCCCATGCCGATGGAGGCGCCGGTGATCGGCGCGACCATGATGCCGGCGATCCCGGCCAGCACCGCACCGATGGCGAAGACCAGCGCGAAGACCATCCGCGTCTCGATGCCGAGCGCGCGCGCCATTTCCTCGTTGGAAGCCGAGGCGCGCACCATCATGCCGACGCGGGTGCGCGCGATGACCTGCCAGAGCGCCAGCGCCACGAGCGCGGCCACCACCACGATGAAGAGCCGGTAGGTCGGCAGCGTGATGCCGCCGAGCGCGATCTGGCCGCCGAGCCAGGCCGGCAGCGGCACCGACAGGCTCTGCGGACCCCACAGATACTTCACCGCCGTGTCGGCGCACAGGACCATGCCGAAGGTGACGAGCACGTGGTCGAGATGGTCGCGCTTGTAGAAGTGGCGCACGAGCAGCCATTCGGCCGCAAGGCCCATGACGAGCGTGACGGGCAACGCCACGAGGAAGCCGAGCAGGAACGAGTCCAGCGCGACGGCGACGGTGGCGCAGATATAAGCGCCGACCATGTAGAAGACGCCGTGCGCCAGATTGATGAAGTCCATGATCCCGAAGACGAGCGACAAGCCCGCCGCCAGAAGGAACAGGATCAGCCCGAGTTGGACCCCGTTCAGAAGCTGATTGACGAAGAGGACCGCATCCATCGCCTATCGCCTTTCCGTGCGCGCGCAGGCCATCACTTCTCGTTCCGGCAGGCGTCGACATAGGGATCGACAAGCTGCTTCAGCTCGACCCCGTCGGATTTGAGAGTCCAGGCACCGCTCGCATCCGCAGCGATCGTCAGGCCGCGATAGTTGTCGATGGGGAAATGGTTGCGCGCGAGTTCGTAGCGGCCGCGCACGGAATCGTAGTCGGCCGCGATCAGGGCCTTGCGAACGGCATCGCGGTTCTTGATGTCGCCGCCCGACTGTTCCACCGCGGCCTTGAGATAGGGGATGAGATCGTAGGCCGCGGCGGCGTAGTTGGAGGGAAGCCGGCCGTAGCGCTTCTGGAAATCCTCGACGAAGCGTCGATTGGCGGGAGTGTCGATGTCGGGCGACCAGTAGTCCGCCGTGGACGAGCCCAGGACGACATCGACGCCGGCCTTCTGGAGCTGGGGCAGGACGATCTGGTCCAGAGTGTAGACGCTGTAGAGCTTGACCTTGTCCTTCAGCCCGGCCTGTTCGAACTGGCGGGCGAAGGTGGCCGCCCGGCCGGGATAGAAGGCGAAAAGCGCGTCGGCGCCAGACGCCGCCACCTTGGCCAGCTCCGCCGAGAAGTCGAGTTGGGGGTCGTCGCCCCATTTGGTGAAGTCGCGGCCGACCACCTCGCCGCCGAACGTTCTCTCGACGCCCTTGACCATGTCGATGCCCGCCGCGTAGTTCGGCGCAAGCACATAGAGCTTCTTGCGCTCCTGCTCGTTCATGACCTTCCCGAGCGCCATGGGAACCATGTCGTTCTGGCCGCGAAGCGAAAAGAAATCGGGGTTGCACAGCTTTCCCGCCATGTCCGAAGGGCCGGCATTGGTGCTGATGAGGAAGGCGTCGGAATCAATCACCGTCTTGCGCGCGGCCATCAGGACGTTCGACCAGATGAATCCGGCGACGACATCGACCTTCTCCTGGCGCACCAGCTTTTCCGCCTTCTGCCGGCCAAGGTCCGGCTGGAGACCGTCGTCCTCGTAGATGACCTCGATCGGGTGGCCGGCGATCGTGCCACCGGCGTGCTCGACCGCGAGCTTCACGGCGTCGACCATGTCGTTGCCGATGGCGGCTGCTGGCGTCGTCAGCGTCGTGATGAAGCCGATGCGGATCGATTCCTCGGCGAAGGCCGCCGACGTCATCCATGTCGCGAGTACCGCGCCGAGAGCGGCCATCTTCGGGTTCATGCTGTTCCTCCCAAGGCGTGGCGTCGCGGCGGTCGGGCCGCGCGATTGGATGTCGAGCGCCGCAGGAAGCGGACACAGAACTGGCGGGGCGTGAGGGTGATCGGTCTGGGGATCAGGCGGCCGCGAGGGAAGCGACGAACGCTTGCACTGCCGAGCGTCGAGGCCGGGCTCGACGACACACCTGTCTCGTCACGGCCAACGGCTTCGAATGCACTGAATAGGCGCAACGCCTATCGTCCAGGGCTGCGATCCGCCGCATACGCGCCTCCCAACGCTTTTGCCGAACCGAAGCTTACCGAGTATTCCGCTCGAAGCAATAGGTTTTATGATGTGAAATTGCAGGCGCCGAGCCGGGTGTCCGGGAGCGGGGATGGCAGGATCGCGCGTCCGGACGGCCCGCGCGGCCGGACGCGCCTTGCAGGGTTTCGGGTATTAGAAGACGGTCAGCAGTCGGATCTGGGCGACGAGGTCCTGCTTGAAGCCGCCTTCGGCGTGGATATCCGTTCCGATCATGCCTTGGATCTGCACGGTCGGCGTGACGAACGTATTGGCGAAGAGCCGGAGCTGGTCGGAGCGCGTCTGCAGCCCAGTTGCCCGATCGTTGACGAACGAGTCCCCGCCGAACGTGCCGGAATAGCCGAAGGAGACGGAGGTCGCCTGACTGACCTGATAGCGCAGGTAGGCCTGGAGTTGGAACGAGGGATCCTGCGATACGGTCAGGTTGCCGGCCTCTTCGCTGTCGCGGCGAAAGGCGACGTCGGCGGCGCCGTCGAAGAAGAATCCATGCCCGAGACCTTGGATCAGACCGACCTGCGGGGTCGCGGTCCAGGCGCCGGACCCGATGCTGATGCGTCCGAAGTCGTGGTGGCCGGTCGGCATGGTCACGAAGGCGCTGAGACCGACGGTCGTGGCGAACTCACCGGCGCCGGTGTTGATGGGATAGATGGTGAGCCCGGTATCGCAATTCGATCTTTGATTCCCTCACAAGAAACAAATTTCACACAGTCATATGTGGCGTTGTGTTGGGTCGAACGCGCGCAAGCCGGGGCTGTGCCGCGATGACGAGTCGGCCCGTCGGTGCGTCTTCACAGGATTGCACTGCTGCTTGATGCCTCTTCCCTCCACCACACGCGCCGGACGCTAGGGCCTACATTTTCACAGAGATAAATCTGTTGCACTGAGTAGAATAATAGGGGATGAAAGAGCAGGGAGATAATTTGGGAGGTTGGGATGTCCGCTGTTCGTTCGGTCGACATCATCGGAGCGGGCCCGGCTGGGCTCTACACGGCGATCCTGTTGCGCCGCCTCGTGCCTGCGGCGCGCGTGCGGGTCTTCGAGCAGAACCCCGAAGGCGCGACGTTCGGCTTCGGGGTCGTGTTTTCAGACCAGGCGCTCGATTTCCTGAAGGCGGACGACCCGGAGACCTTCGATCTCGTCGTGCCGCGCATGGAGCGTTGGCGGAACATGACGCTGGTGCATCCCGACGGAGAGGTGACCCTCGACGGAATCGGCTTCGCCGCCGTCGGACGGCTGGAACTGATCGAAATCCTACGCGCCCGGGCTGAGGAGTTGGGCGTCGAGCTGCGGTTCTCGCACGCCGTCGCCTCGCTGGACGAACTCGACGCGGAGCTGATCGTCGGAGCCGACGGGCTGAACTCCCTCGTCCGGCGCGCGCTGCCCGACGCCTTCGCGCCCGAGCTCGACCACTTCACCAATCATTTCGCCTGGTTCGGTGCCGACCGCGCCTTCGACACGCTGACCCAGACGTTCGTGCGGACCGAGAAGGGCGCGCTGAACGCCCATCACTACCGCTTCGCGCCGGATCGCAGCACCTTCATCGTCGAATGCGACGACACCACCTTCGAGGCGTATGGCTTCGCCTCGCTGAGCGAAGGCGAGAGCGCCGAGCTCTGCGCCGAAATCTTCGCCGAGACGTTGGACGGCGCGCGGCTCATCACCAACAAGTCCGTCTGGCGGCGCTTCCCCAAGCTCTGGTGCGGGGCCTGGGCATCCGGGCGGCATGTCATCCTAGGTGATGCCGCGCACACCGCGCATTTTTCCATCGGCTCGGGCACCCGTCTCGCCCTAGAGGATGCGATCGCGCTTGTCGGCGCGCTGGCCCGCCATGACGACCTCGACGCCGCGCTGGCGGACTATCAGGCCGTTCGGATGCCGATCGCCCGCAAGATCGTCGATGCCGCCAACACATCCGCCACTTGGTACGAGCACTTCGCCCAGAAGCTGGCGTTGCCTCCGCTCGACTTCGCCTTCGACTACGTCACGCGGTCGGGCCGCATCGACATCGAGCGGCTGCGCGCCCTGTCGCCGAAATTCATCGAGGCCTGGGAGAACCGGCCCGCCGCCGCTCCGATCCGCGACCCGGTGCCGGTGCGCACCTCGGCCTGCGAGGAGATCGGCTACGACAAGACGCGCCATCCCAACTGTTCGGCCATCCTGTGGGACAACCTTGCCCGAAACCCGGAGAAGACCGCGCTTGTCGGACCCGGCGGGAGCTTCACCTATCGGGAGCTGATCGCCGAAGCCGCCCGTTGGGGCCGGGCCTTTCAGGGCGCCGGTCTGCGGCGCGGCGAGCGGATCCCGTTCTTCCTCGACGACACGCCGGTCTACCCGGCCGCCTTCTTCGGCGCGGTGCGTGCCGGCTTCGTGCCGGTGCTTCTGAACACCCAGACAAACCAGGACACGCTCAACTTCTTCCTGAAGGACACGGGCGCGCGGATCGCGCTCTGCGAGGCCTCGCTTGCCGCCCAGTTCGGTCCCGATGGGCTCGAAGGGACCGCCGTCGAGCGGGTGGTGATCGTCAACGGTGCCCCGGCTCATGCCGGACATGAGAGCGCCGAGGGCTTCCTCGCCGGTATGGAGACGGTTCTCGACTGCGCCGACACCGGGCCGGACGACATGGCCTTCTGGATGTATTCCTCGGGCTCGACGGGTCGACCCAAAGGCATCGTCCACCTCCACCACGACATGGCCTACACCGACGCGTCGTTCGGGCGGCATGTCCTGAAGCTGCAGCCAGACGACATCTGCTTCTCCGTGCCGAAGATCTATTTCGCCTACGGCTTCGGCAACGCCTTCACCTTCCCGTTCTCGATCGGCGCGACGACGCTCCTGATGCCGGGCCAGCCCCGCGCCGACGCAGTGCTCGATACGATCGAAGCCTTCCGTCCCACGGTCCTCTTCGGCCTGCCGACGCTCTACACCGCGCTGGCCCGCGCCCCCGGCGTCGAGAACCGGGACCTCTCGTCCCTCCGGCAGTCGATGTCGGCGGCCGAAGTCCTTTCCGACGACATCTACGCCGCGTGGAAGCGGCTGGCCGGGCACGGGCCGACCGAGGGGCTCGGCTCGACGGAGATGTTGCACATCTATCTCTCCAACAGCCTGGACGACCATCGCATCGGCGCGGCGGGCGCACGCGTGCCGGGTTACGAGATCAAACTGGAAACGCCCGATGGCGGTCCCGTCGCCCCCGGCGAGGAGGGCGTGATGTTCGTGCGCGGCCATTCCTCGGCCCCCACGTACTGGAACCGCCCCGACAAGACGCGCGAGACCATGCGCGGCGAGTGGCTTTACACGGGCGACCGCTTCATCGAGCGGGACGGCACCTACTATTTCCAGGGCCGCGCCGACGAACTCATCAAGGTCTCGGGCCAGTGGGTGTGGCCGCTCGAAGTGGAGCGCTGCCTCAACGAGCATCCCGACGTGCACGAATGCGCCGTCATGGGACAGGAACTGGAGGACCGCCGGCTCACGCTGCGCGCCTTCATCCGACTGCGCGACAGCCGATCGGAAAGTCCGGCGCAGACGGTCAAGCTGCAGAACCACGTCCGCACGGCACTGATGCCCTACAAGTATCCGCGCATCGTCGAGTTCGTCTCCGAATTGCCGAAGACCGGCACGGGCAAGATCGACCGCCAGGCGCTCAAGAGCCGCCCGCTTCCCCGAAACGAATCCGGCATGGAGGGTGCAGCATGAGGTTCGTCCTCGTTCACGGCGCCTGCCACGATGGCAGCCATTTCGAAGTCACGGCCGCGAGCCTGCGAGCCAAGGGGCATGAGGTTCACTGCCCGACGATCCAGGGCAACCGCGAGGGCGACGACCGCCGCACCACGCGGCTGGAGGACGCCATCGCCTCGCTCGTCGCCTTCTTCGACGAGCACGCGATCGAGGACGCCGTGCTTGTCGGCCACAGCTGGGGCGGCATGGTCATTTCCGGCGCCTTCGACCGGCTCGGCGCGGCCCGTATCCGCCGCCTCGTCTATTACGGCGCCTTCGTGCCGATCGACGGAGAAAGCCTTCTCGACCTCTGCCCGCCGCACTACCGCGACCTCTTCCGCCAACTCGCGGAGCCGGCCAACGAGATCGTGTTTCCCTTCCCGATCTTCCGCGAGGCCTTCATGAACGACGGGTCGCTGGAACAGGCCGAGGCGCTGCACGCGAGCCTCAATCCGCAGCCCTTCCTCACCATGGCCGACCCGATCCGCCTGTCGCGCGATCCGGCCGCCTTCGACTGCGGCAAGAGCTACCTCCATTGCACGGAGGAGACGGGCCTGCCGCAATCCTACCCGTTCCATCCCCGCCTCTCGGAGCGTCTCGGGCTCTTCCGCCTCGTCTCGATGCCGGGAAGCCACTCGACCTTCCATACCGCGCCCGAGCTTCTGGCCCAGAAGCTCGTCGAAGCCGGCCGAGACTGATCCCGAAAGGTATGCCCGCCATGACCTACGTCGTTTCCGCTCCGCCGCAGCCGAGCGTTGCCGTTGCCGGTTCGGAGGCCCGCTTCCCCGTGCGCCGCATCTTCTGCGTCGGGCGCAACTACGCCGCCCATGCGCGTGAGATGGGGCGCGATCCCGACCGGGAGCCGCCCTTCTTCTTCACCAAACCCGCCGACGCGGTGGTCGGCGACGGCGAGACGGTGGCCTATCCGCCCGAGACCGCGAACTTCCACTACGAGGCCGAACTCGTGGTCGCGATCGGCGAGGGCGGCCGCGACATCGACGAAGCCCGCGCCTTGGATCATGTCTGGGGCTATGCGGTCGGCAACGACCTGACGCGGCGCGACCTGCAGCTTCAGGCGCGCGAGCAGGGCCGCCCCTGGGATTGGGGCAAGGCCTTCGACCGCTCGGCCGTCGTCGGCCCATTGCGGCCCGTTTCCGAGGTTGGCCACCCCGCGACGGGACGCATCCACCTTTCGGTCAACGGCGAAACCAAGCAGGACGCCGATCTCTCGGAGCTCATCTGGTCCGTGCCGGAGATCATCGCCATCCTGTCGCGCTCCATGGAGCTGAAACCGGGCGATCTCGTCATGACCGGCACGCCCGCGGGCGTCGGCCCGCTGAAGCCCGGCGATCGCTGCGAGATCGAGATCGAAGGCCTCGGCGCGATCACGACGCGGATCGGAGAACCGTCATGACGCTGAAGCTTCACAACTTCTTCCGCTCGTCGAGTTCGACGCGGGTGCGCGTGGCGCTGCGGTTGAAGAGCGTGCCGTTCGACTACGTGCCCTATGTGCTGCGCAACGGCGAGACGCGTCGCAAGCCCTTCCTCGACCTCAACCCCGCCGCACTCGTGCCGGCGCTGGAGCTGGAGGACGGGCGCGTCCTCACCCAGTCTCTCGCCATCATCGAGTGGCTGGACGAGACCCATCCGGCGCCGCCCCTCCTGCCTGCCGACGCCTATGGGCGGGCACGCGTGCGCGCGCTGGCCCAGACGATCGCCTGCGAAATCCACCCGCTCAACAATCTGCGTGTCCTGCAGCATCTCGGCCAGACTTTCGGCGCCGACGAGGCCGCGCAGGCACGATGGTTCGAACACTGGGTGACGACGAGCTTCGACGCCATCGAAACCAGCCTCGCGCGCGACCCCGAGACCGGCGCCTTCTGCCACGGCGATACGCCCGGCCTTGCCGACATCTGCCTCTACGCACAGGCCTGGAACAATCGCCGCTTCTCCATCGATACCAGCCGCTGGCCGGTGATCGACGGCATTTTCCGACGCCTCGATGCGATCGCGGCCTTCCGCGATGCCGCGCCCGACCGCCAGCCCGACGCCGCCTGATCACACAGAGTCCCAGGAGGACGCGATGCTTCAAAATCCTACGCAGCCGGCGCCTCAGCCCCATTCGGGCCAGCCGGAGGACACAGCGGCGCTGCGCGAACTCTACGCGCGCATGGAAGACCAGCATATCAAGCCGCTCTGGACGCAGATCGGCAACCTGATGCCGAAGACGCCAACGCCGCGCGCCGTCCCGCACCTGTGGAAATGGGCGGACCTCATCCCGCTGGCGCGCCGGTCGGGCGACCTCGTACCGGTCGGCCGGGGGGGCGAGCGCCGGGCCCTGGGGCTCGCCAATCCGGGCCTCGGCGGCAACACCTACATCACACCGACCCTATGGTGCGCCGTCCAGTATCTCGGTCCCCGCGAGACCGCGCCCGAACACCGGCATTCGCAGAACGCCTTCCGCTTCGTCGTGGAAGGCGAGGGGGTCTGGACGGTCGTCAACGGCGACCCCGTTCGCATGAGCCGTGGAGACCTTCTGCTGACGCCCGGCTGGCACTTTCACGGCCACCATAACGACACCGACCAGCCCATGGCCTGGCTCGACGGGCTCGACATCCCTTTCGTCTACCAGAACGACACCGGCTTCTTCGAATTCGGCTCCGAGCGCGTGACGGACTACGCGACGCCCCGCTTCTCGCGTGGGGAGCGGCTCTGGGCGCATCCGGGGTTGCGTCCGCTCTCGGGCCTGCGCAACACGCCGAGCTCGCCGCTCGCCGCCTATCGCTGGGAACACACCGATCGGGCCCTCACCGAGCAGCTCCTTCTGGAGGAGGAGGGACAACCCGCGACGGTGGAGCAGGGCCACGCGGCGATCCGCTACGTCAATCCGACGACGGGCGGCGACGTCATGTCGACGATCCGCTGCGAGTTCCACCGACTTCGAGAGGGAACGCAGACGCCCACGCGCCACGAGGTCGGC
The DNA here is from genome assembly GCF_001463925.1 of Aureimonas sp. N4. NCBI lineage: Bacteria > Pseudomonadati > Pseudomonadota > Alphaproteobacteria > Hyphomicrobiales > Aurantimonadaceae > Aureimonas > Aureimonas sp. N4. Next base: position 29,660 of record NZ_BBWS01000052.1, read on the forward strand.
GCCAGCGTCTTTCAGGTCTTCGAAGGGCGCGGGGCGGCGGTGATCGGCGGCACGCGCCATACGCTCGACATCGGTGACATCTTCGTCATCCCCTCCTGGGTGCCGTGGTCGCTGGAGGCCGAGACGCAGTTCGACCTTTTCCGCTTCTCGGACGCGCCGATCGTCGAGCGCCTCGACTTCGCGCGCACGCTGATCGTCGGCGAGGCGTCGTGAGCGCCGCGCTGGACGAGGCGCGCGAGGCGCTTCGCGCCCGGCAGGGCGCGGGGGCGCGCTACGATGCGACCGCCGCGCCAGCCGAGGCGCTGTCGTGGGCGCGGCTCGGCACGGCCTACTTCGCGCGGATGCTCAGCCATCTCGCCGATCCGGAGCTCGAGGCCCCATCCGCGATCGCCGGCTGGTCGCGGCGGCACGTCATCGCCGCCGTCGCGCTGGAGGCGCGGCGCCTCGCCGAAGCCGTTGGCTCCGTACGAGGTCTGCCGCCCGCCGAGGAGGAGGGGCTCGTCCTGTTGGAGCCGCCGCTGGCCGACATCCGTCTCGCCGCGACGCTTCCCGCCCAAGCCCTGCGCCACCTTGTCGAACACGCGGCTATTCATCTCGACGTGGAATGGCGGGATGCCGGAAACGCGCACTGGGGCGCGGTCGTCAGCGACGCGGCCGGGCAGCGGCTGGCCGTGGCCGATATGCCCCGGCGCCGCGCGGCGACGCTCTGGCACGGCGCGGTGGCGCTTCGGTCGGGCGGCCGCGCGGCCGATATGCCCGCCGCCTTGCGCGGCGAGGCGCTACGCCTTGTCGGGCGCCCAGACCTTCTGGCTCGATAGGCTCCGGACGAAGTCGCCGAGCGCCTGCACGGCGGCCCCGTCGGGTCGCAGCACGCTGTCCGACGTCGAGATGAGCGTCACCGCCGCCTCGGCCTCGCCCTGCCAGTTCAGGATGGGCGCGGCGACGGCCCGCAGGCCCGGCACGAACTGACCATCCACAGAGGCGAACCCCTTCTCCCGTATGTCGGCGACCAGCGCCTCGATTCCCGCGCCCGTCAGTTGAAGCCCCGGCCACGAAGCGCCCGTCTCGTGCGCGTGTTCCATTTCGAGGGCCGTACGCGCTTCCGTCATCCGCGTCGGCAGGTAGGCGAGGAAGACACGCCCGCTCGCCGAGGTCAGGAGCGGCAGCGAACTGCCGAGACCGAAGGATGTGACCAGCGGGCTCGGTGCCCGGTACCAACGCACGACCATCGCGCCCTGGCGCGACCAGACCGAGAGGAGGGCGGTGAGACCCGTGCGCTCGCCGAGGTCCGGCAACGCGTCGGCGGCCTGATTGACGAAATCGCTTTGGCTCAGCGCCGCGACCCCCATGGCGGCGGCGAAGGGACCGAGCTGGTAGCGACCGGACCGCTCCGTCTGCTGCGCGAACCCGGCATGGATGAAGCTCGCGAGATAGCGATGGATCTTGCTGGACGGCATACCGACAGCGCGCGCGAGGTCCGTCAGCGTCACCGGCCCGTCGAACATCGCCAGGCCCTTCAGCACGACGAGAGCGGTGTCGAGCGCCTGGATGCCACCGCGCGCGTGCTGGTCGGTGGCGGCCTCGATGTCGTCTTTCATGTCAGCATCTTCCTGAACTCGTCCGGTACGGGGGCACCCTTGAGCTTCTCGCCCACCGTCAGCGCCCAGGCTCGCACCTCGTGACCTTCGGCTGCCAGGCGCCCTTCGCATTCGATCCGGTAATCTAGCCGCAATCGGCGTTCCTGCCACTCGCTCAGGGTAACGTCGATCGTGAGGATCTGGCCGAAGGTCACCGGCGATTTGAAGGCGAGACCGACATCCACGAGAGGCGTCACCGCGCCGAAGCGCGCCTGCAACTCGCGCTGCCCGAGGCCCCGCGAGGCGAGCAACCGCTGGAAGGTCGAGTCCATCCAGTAGAAGTAGTTGGGGTAGAACACGATGCCCGCCGCATCGCAGTCTCCCCACTGAACCTCGAATTCGGTTCGAAATGCCGTCACGAAATTCCTCCTCGTGAATACGGTTTCATCTCGTAGAATAAGGGAGAGGCCGGAGGGCGGCAACGTATCGGGCGGCAAAATCGGTGCGTCAGGCGGCATCGTCCGGGTTCAGCCAGAAAGAACATTCATACCGCGCAGGATGATCAGGTCGGAATGATTGTCGACGGCGTTTGTTGACGGGTCGTCTCGCTTCGGCGTGTCGAGGTCGAGCGCTCCTGAGCTGATGTCTCGTCTTCACAGGTCTTAAACACCTTGCTTGGCGACGATTGTCTTCGAGCGTGACCTTCTCGCGTTCTATTTTTTCGCACCACGCAAAAATCAAATAATACTCACGTAAGCACCAGAGATATCGGACATTTACAAATATATCTATGTTAGTATTCCTGTTGACGGGCTTTTAACCAGCTTTTTGAAAATGGCACGTACGCTAGGTATTATTGCTGTGTACGAAAAAACGATGTTTTTGCATCATGAATTCGGGGAATCCGCATCATCATTACAAACGAAGTCAATTGAGGGTGTTATGCGCGTATCCGTAAAAGCAAAGATCGGTATTTCTTTTGCTGCAGTTCTGTCGATGCTGGGTTTTTCTGGATATATCGGGATTTCTCGCTTGGGTTCTGCGAACGATGCGATGAAACAATTCGCCGCTGGACCTTATGAAACAGCTCTGAGACTGGGAGATGCTGCGCAGCTCATGCAGGGCATGGGGCGAAGCTTGAACGCTTTGATGATGGTGGGCGACGTGTCCCTTAAGAACGATCGCGAAAATGCGATCAAGGAGGCGATGGATGCAATCGCCCCGATCCTCACGTCGTACCGCCACCAGCTTGGCGAGATGGCGAACGAAGAAACCCAGCGGGCCGATCAAGCCATCCTGGCTTTGAACGACTGGTGGGCGAGCGCGCAAGCGGCTGTCGAATTGTCGAAGCAGAATACCATCGTCAACGCTCTCGATTGGGAAGCCAAGAAAGGCCGCCCGATGGGAGACGAGATGGCGGAGGCGATCGACAAGCTGGAGAGCGTGGTCCCCATCCAGGAGCTCGATCCGACGGCTCGCACCGTGCTGTCCAATCTTCATCCCACGTTCGAACATCTGCGGTTTCTTATGGTCTCCGTTATTGCGGAAACGAAGGAGGACCGTATCCAAGAGCTTCGGACCGAGTTCGAGGCCACGCTGCAAGGTCTCGACAGGGATTTGAGAACCGTGGCGGCAACGGTATCGAGCGAGTCCTCCGCCTCGCAAGTTCGCGCGGTGCTGGATCGATGGTCCGCTATCGTTCCGGTAGTGAAGACGATTTTTGATCTCGGTGCATCCAATACGGATGCCAAGGCCATCGATATCGCGATCAATCAGGTGCGACCCAAAACGCTGGCTTTGGTTCGCACCCTGCAGGATTTGATTGCGGCGGAAGGGAAGAAGGCGCAGGCCATGCGCGACGGGATTGATGAGAGTTACCTCTCGACCCGTCTGGTGCTCGCGTCGCTCGTTCTTGCGGCGCTGCTGATGGGTGGGGCAGCGGCGGTCTGGATGTCGCTATCGATGAGTCGCGGGATGCGGCGCGCCGTGAACCTGTCCGAAGCGATCCGATCCGGCGACATTTCTCAGAGCGTCGCCGTACGGAGTTCCGACGAGGTCGGCGAACTCTTACACTCGATGAACAGTATGAGCGAGCATCTGTCTGGCATCGTCAGCGATATCCGCCTATCAGCCGCCCAGGTTGCAGCCGGTTCGACCCAATCTGCAGCGACCGCCGAACAACTCTCATCCGGCTCGACGGAGCAGGCCGCAGCGTCAGAACAGGCTTCCGCTGCCGTCGAAGAGATGACGGCCAATGTCCGCCAAAACGCGGAGAACGCCTCGCAGACGGAGAAGATGGCCAAAATCTCGGCCGTCAGTGCGCAGAAGAGCCGCGAGGCTATCGCGGGTTCTCTTCAAGCGATGGCAACGATCGCGGAGAAGGTGCGCGTCGTCCAAGAGATCGCGCGACAGACCGATCTCCTGGCGCTCAATGCTGCGATCGAGGCCGCGCGCGCCGGGGCGCACGGCAAGGGCTTTGCGGTGGTCGCGTCGGAAGTGCGAAAGCTGGCCGAGCGAAGCCAAACGGCGGCCGCAGAAATCAGCGAGCTTTCGGGAGAGACGCTGAAGGTCGCGCAGGATGCGGGGCGTATGTTCAACGATCTCGTGCCTGATATCCAGCGCACAGCCGAACTCGTGTCGGAGATTTCCGCAGCGTGCCGGGAGCAAGCGGTCGGCATCGAGCAGATCAACCAGGCGATCCAGCAACTCGACCAGGTCACGCAGACGAATGCTGGGGCGGCAAACGAGATGGCCGCGACGGCCCACCAGCTCTCGGCCGAGGCCGGACGTCTGGCCGAGGGGGTGGCATTCTTCCAGATCACCGACCCCAAACGCTCGCATAGTCTTTCGCCTGACGCGCAGGGCGACACGCCCTCGCCAGCCCGAACGGGTCAATCGCAAACGGTCCAGCAGCTACAGGAAAAGCTGCAGACATTCGCCCGGAAGGAGGTGAAAGCTCCAAGGGAAACCGATCGCGTCGGAACGGCGGAAAGCCCCGAGGCTGCCTGGACCAGAGCGCACCTCTCACGTCGTGGGTAACGCTCCCCATAGTACTGCCATTAAACAGTTATCCGATCGATCCGACACTCCATAAGATGGAAAGACCACGTACAGTTGAACTTTTGTGTTTTTGACGGAAGGGCCTTGGAGAGGGAGAAGGGCAATGCGCGAGGAGATCGACAGAAATATCGGTCGCAGGATTCGGGAGTTACGAACAGCTCGCCGACAGCCTGTGAACCACGTCGCCGCCTATCTGGGTGTAACACCACAGCAAATTCTGAAATACGAGACCGGACAGAACAGGGCAAGCGCTAGCACGATCTACCTCTTGGCCATATTATTCGGAACGACCGTGGAGGCCTTCTTCTCGTCTTGGACCATGGTCTCTAACGACAACACACAGTACGGTGGAGCGACTTACCCGGCAAATCCGCGTGAAATCGTCAATCCGAGCACCCAGCATCAACCTCTTCCGCAGTAAGCTCGGGAAACGGCTCCGTTGCGAATAGCCATTGGGGATGCAAGCCTCGGTGCTCGAGGCGGCTACAGTCGGGGGCGTAAGGCAGGAGTTTGGCGGGCTCTTCTCTATTCGGCGTGTTGAGGTCAATCGCTCCTGATCTGATGTTTGCCCTTGGTGATGTGTGATCCCTTGGCTGTCGCGCTTCTCTTCGGGATCGACCCGGTCGGGCCCTCCCATGATGGGATCGGAATGAGCGAGGCAGCTCCATCAGCACACCGTCTAAATCGCCGTGTTGAGCGCTCGACGTCGGCTTCGAGACTGGCGGCCTAGGCACCTCGAATGACGACATGGCGTCGATAGCGGTTGGTCCGCTTCCTCAGCCGCCAGAGACTGGACGGCGTGGAATGCCGTCTGTCTGCTGTCAAATTGGGAGGAACGGAAGCGAACGAGTTCGGACCGGTCCGGCATCTTACATCCGCTTCTCGAAGCGGAACATTCCATCGCCGCCCGGCAGATCCGGTTCGTTCGGGCGGTTCGGGTCGGGGTGACCGGCATGATGGTACTCCACAATGTGGAAGCCGCAGACGTTGACGTAGAAGTGGATGTTGCGCTTCTCAAAGTACGGCGTGTGGGTGGTCCAGACCTCGGTGTCCGGGTAGGCGGATTCGATCGCTTTCCAAGCCCCGCGGCCGATGCCCCGGCCGAGCTCGCCCGCGCCGACATAGAAGAAGTCGAGCGCGTTGTGCCGCGTCTCGGCGTCGATCGAGACGACCGCACCGCCGACCCACCGGCCGTCCTCGAGAATACGGTGGACCACGGCGTTCGGCGCGGCGAAGGAGGCGGCCACGTCCTCGTCCGACGGGATCGGACCCTCATCAAGCGATCCGAAGGTTTCCACGACCGCGATCGCGAAAGCGTCCTGAAGGTCCTTACGCAAGCGCGGCAGGTCGCTCTCCTGCGCGATGTCGAGGGTGATGTGGCCGGGTGCCGGTTTGGAGATCATGGGACGTTTCCTTGGCAAGAATGGGCGGGCCTTGGGTGGAGCCGGGCGCCCGCGAGAGTTTGAGATCAGAGACCGGCCGGCGCCGGGCTCGCCTGCGCTGGGGTTTTCGACCGGCGCTCGGCCAGACGCATGACCAGAACGAAGAACACCGGCACGAACAGGACGGCGAGAACGGTCGCCGAGATCATGCCGCCGAAGAGGCCGGTGCCGAGCGCGTTCTGGGTTTCCGAACTCGGGCCGCGGGCCACCACGAGCGGCACGATGCCGAGCGCGAAGGCGAGCGAGGTCATCACGATCGGGCGTAGGCGCAGGCGCGCCGCCTCCCGTGCCGCTTCGACGAGCCCCTGGCCCTCGCCCCGAAGCTGGCGGGCGAACTCGACGATGAGCACCGCGTTTTTGGCTGACAGGCCGATCAGGGTGATGAGCCCGACCTTGAAGAACACGTCGTTCTCCAGGCCCCGCACGTGCACGGCCGCGACCGCGCCGACGACCCCGAGCGGCACGACCAGCATGACGGCCAGCGGGATGGCCCAGCTCTCGTAGAGCGCGGCGAGCACCAGGAACACGACCACGAAGGAGATGCCGAGGAGGATCGGCGCCTGCGAGCCCGACTGGCGCTCCTGAAGCGACTGGCCGACCCATTCGACGCCGAACCCTCCGGGCAGTTCTGCGGCAAGCCGCTCCATCTCACGCATCGCCGTGCCGCTCGATACGCCCGGCGCGGCATCCCCGGAAATGCTGAGCGAGGGATAGCCGTTGGTGCGGTTGAGTTGGAGCGGTGCGACCGACCACCGGGGCGTCACAACTTCGTAGAGGGGGACCATCCCGCCCTTGTCGTTGCGCACGTTGAGTTTGAGGACGTCCCCGACCTGCATCCGGTCTTCCGCCCGTGCCTGGACGATGACCTGCTGAAGGCGGCCGGCGCGTGGAAAGTCGTTGACATAGGTCGATCCCATGGCGGCGCCGAGCGCGTCGGTGATGGCGGAGAAGGACAGGCCGAGCGCCCCGGCCTTCTCGCGGTCGACGTCGAGCCGCACGGTCGGGCCGCCGGGCAGGCCGTCGACGCGCACGTCGGCAAGCTTCGGGTTCTTCGCAGCCTGCGCCACCAACGTCTCGGACGCCGCCCGCAGCTCCGCCATGTCGCGGCCCGCGCGGTCGACGAGCCGAAGCGCGAAGCCCCCCGTGGTGCCGAGCTCTTCGATGGCGGGCGGCTTCATGACGAGGACATCGCCTTCGGTGGCTTGCCGCATCGCGTCCGTCGCGGCGGCGATCTCGGTGTCGGTGCTGCCGGTGCGCTTGTCGAAGTCCTTGAGGCTCGTGAAGGCCATGGCGGCGTTGGGCCCCGAGCCGGTGAAGCCGAAACCCATGATCGACAGGTTGCCCGCGATGTCGGGGCGCGCCATGACGTGGGCGTCGTAGCGCCCCACGAGCTTTCGGGTGCGCTCGGCCGTGGCGTCCGCCGGCAGGCTGAAGGAGGTCATGAACGTACCCTGGTCCTCGTCCGGTACGAAGGCCGTGGGCAAAGTGGCAAAACCGTAGGCGAGCGCCGCGACGATCGCGCCGTAGACGAGCATGACGCGCAAGCCGCGCTTTACCAGCCAGCCGACCCACCCGACATAGCGCACCGTCAGCGCGTCGAAGCCGCGGTTGAACCAGGCGAAGAAGCCGCGGCGTTCGTGATGCGCGGCGAGGGGCTTCAGGATCGTCACGCAGAGCGCGGGCGTCAGACTGAGCGCGAGAAAGGCCGAGAACAGGATCGACACGGCAAGAGACACCGTGAACTGGCGGTAGATCGCGCCGACCGATCCGGTGGCGAAGCCCATCGGCAGGAACACCGCCACGAGGACGAGGGTGATGCCGATGACGGCGCCGGTGATCTCGCGCATGGCGCGGCGCGTCGCATCGCGCGGGGACAGGCCTTCGGTCGCCATCAACCGCTCGACGTTCTCGACCACGACGATCGCATCGTCGACGATGATGCCGATGGCCAGCACCATGCCGAACATGGTGAGAACGTTCACGGAGTAGCCGATCGCCCACATCACCGCGAACGTGCCGAGGAGCGCGATGGGCGCGACGATCGTCGGGATGAGCGTGTAGCGCACGTTCTGAAGGAACAGGAGCATGATCAGGAAGACCAGCACCATCGCCTCAAGGAGCGTATGGACGACCTTGGCGATCGAGAGCTTCACGAAGGGCGCGGTGTCGTAGGAGACGGCGTAGGAGATGCCGCCCGGCATCGAGGGCGCGAGCTCGGCGAGGCGCGCACGCACGCCTTCCGAGGTCGCGACGGCATTGGCGCCGGGGGCAAGCTGGATCGCCGCGGCGGTCGCCGGCTTGCCGTCGTCGAAGATCGAGAAGCCCATGGTCTGGGGCCCGACCGCGACGTCGGCGACGTCGCCGAGCGTGAGCGTGGAGCCGTCCGGGTTGGAGCGCAGGACGATGGCCCGAAAGGCGTCCGGCGTCTCCAACTGGCCGCTGAGGGTCAGGGGCACGCTGACGGCCTGGCCGGGAACGGTCGGCGCCTCGCCGAGCCGGCCCGGCGCGACCTGCACGTTCTGCGTCTGGATCGCCTGAACGATCTCGGCCATGGAGACCGAGTAGGAGACGAGACGCGCCGGATCGACCCAGACCCGCATCGCCGCTTCCGAGCCGAAGGACTGGACCCGGCCGACGCCCGCCACGCGCTTCAGTTCGGGCGACAGGCTGCGTGCGAGATAGTCGTCGAGCGCGAGCGTCCCGACCTTGCCGCCCTCGGAGCGCAGCGTCACGATCATCAGGAAGCCGGACGAGGCGGACTCGACGGAGAGACCGGCCCGGCGGACGGGCTCCGGCAGGCGCGACTCGACGGCCTTCAGGCGGTTCTGGACGTCGATCTGCGCGAGTTCGGAGTCCGTGCCGCTCTTGAAGGTCGCGGTGATGCTGGCGTTGCCCGTCGCGTCCGCTGAGGACTCGAAGTAAAGGAGGTTCTTGACCGCCGAGAGCTCGCGCTCGATCGGCGCGACCACGCTGTCGGCGACCGTCTGCGGGCCGGCGCCCGTGTAGCTGGCGCTGATGCTGACGCTCGGCGGCGCGATCGTGGGGAAGCGCGAGACGGGAAGCTGCGGGATCGCGGCAAGGCCCGCGAGCGTGATGAAGATCGCGACGACCCAGGCGAAGACCGGCCGGTCGATGAAGAATTGCGGCATCGGGAGGGTCTCAGCCTTCGGTCGGGGAAGCGGCGGACTGGTAGGGGACGGGCGCGACGGGACGGCCGGCTCCTGCACGGTCCTGCCCCTCGACCACCACGGTCTCCCCGGCCGACAGGCCCGACAGGATCACGTAGCGTCGTTCGACCAGCGGCCCGAGTTCGACCGCGCGGGGCGCGGCCATGTTGTCGGACGCCAGGACGGTCAGTTGCGGCTTGCCGGACGTATCGCGCGTGACCGCCTGCTGCGGTACGGTCAGGGCGGCTGGATAGACGGCGCTCGGTACCCGGGCGCGCAGGTACATGCCGGGCAGGAGCTGGCGATAGGGATTGGGCACCTCGACCCTGAGGGAGAGGCTGCCCGTTCCAGGATCCACCGTCGTGTCGGAGAACAGGACCTTGCCGGGAAACTCGTAGGGCTTGCCCGCGATCGTGAAGATGTCGATGCCGAGCGTGCCGGCCTCCTCGCTTCGCCCGCTCGCCGCCATGTCCTCCAAAGCCTCGCGACGGATCGAGGGTTGGCGCACGTCGAGATAGACGCGATCGAGCTGCTGGACGACGGCGAGGGCCGCCGTGCCTCCTACCGAGGCGAGGCCCCCCTCTGTGGTGAGCGCCTGGCCAATGCGCCCCGGAATGGGGCTGCGCACGGTCGCGTGCGCAAGCTCCAGCTTGCGGCGCGTCAGGGTGGCCGTGGCTTCGGCGACGTTCGCCTTCCCTTGAGCAAGCGCGGCCGTCGCGTCGCCAAGCGTGGCGGCACTCGCCGTCCGCGCGTCGGACAGCGCCTGGATGCGGTCGTACTTCAGCCCGGCATTGAGGAGGTCGGCTTGCGCGCGGGCCAGCACCGCCTCTGCCGCCTCGACATCGGCCACGAGCGGAGCGGGATCGATCTGGAAGAGCGGCTGGTCGGCTGTCACTTCCGAGCCTTCGGTGAAGAGAACCTTTTGGACGATGCCGGAGACCTGCGGGCGGATCTCGGCCGTGCGCAGCGCCGAGACGCGGCCGGGCAACTCGTCAGTGACGACGACGCGGCGTGGCTCGACGGTGAGCACCGCGACGCGCGGCGGCGGATCGGCGGGCCCCTCGGCCTCAGCCGGGCCGCTCTCGCCCTTGGTGCAGGCGCCGAGCAGCAGCGCGGCAGTGGCGAGGGCGGCGCGGATCGAAAGACGGCGCAGGGCTGGCATCACTATAGGTCCAGAGCATTGGGCAGGTCGCGGCGGTGCGACCACGCTTCCATCCTCCCTCTCCGTCGAGCCCGTGTGGAGCCCGTGTTGCGGTTGTGTGGAGACGGCCGCGGGGCGCTCGAC
>NZ_BBWS01000053.1:0-72425 GCF_001463925.1 Aureimonas sp. N4
GTGGAGACGGCCGCGGGGCGCTCGACGTCGGCACCGGCCGGTGGCATCCATCGATGCCAAGGAGAACCACCGCCATGACATCCCTGGTCCTGATCGCCGAGGACGACATCGAGATCGCAGCGATCCTCGACGCTTACCTGACTCGCGAGGGGTTCCGCACAGTGCAGGCACGCGACGGCCGCACCGCGCTCGACCTCCATCTTGCGCTGAAGCCCGACCTCGTGCTCCTCGACGTCACCATGCCGCGTCTCGATGGATGGGAGGTGCTGGCCGAGCTGCGCCGCCGGGGCCAGACGCCTGCGATCATGATCACCGCGCTCGACAAGGACATCGACCGGTTGCAGGGACTGCGCATTGGCGCGGACGACTACGTGGTGAAGCCCTTCAACCCGATCGAGGTCGTGGCGCGTGCCAAGGCGGTGCTCCGCCGGTCGGGCCTTGCCAGCGCCGCGGGCGTTCTTCGGGTCGGGGACCTGTCGATCGACCTCGACGCCTATCAGGCGAGCCTCGGCGAGGCGCCGCTCGCACTGACGCTGACCGAGTTCCGCATTCTCGCCCACATGGCGCGCAGCCCGACCAAGGTGTTCACGCGAAGCGAGTTGGTGGACGCCTGCCTGCCGGGGTCGGACGCGCTCGACCGCACCGTGGACAGTCATCTCAGCAAGCTGCGGCGGAAGCTGGAGCAGTCTGGTGGTGTGGGTCTGCTGCCTGGCGTGCGCGGCGTTGGCTACCGGCTGATGGTCTGAAGCCATGAAGCTTCCCGTCGGCCTCGGCCGCCAGATCCTCCTCGCCATGTCCGCGATCACCGTGGTCGCCGGCCTGATTGTCTTTTTCGGGACCTATCTCGCCTACACGGTGATGATCGCCTTCTATCCTCGTCTGGAGTCGGACGACGGCGGGCTGACGCTGACGGACCTTGCCATCCTCGGCGCAGCCATCCTGGTGACGTTGCCGATCGCGGTCTTCGTCGCTCTTCGCCTCGCGCGTCGCATCCTCGAGCCGCTGGAAACGCTAGCCCTGAGCGCCCGTCGCATCGCTGATGGCGACCTGTCGGCGCGCGCCGAGCCCGGCGACCGCTCGCTTGGCGAAACGGCGGAACTGGTCGACGACTTCAACACCATGGCCCAGCGCCTGCAGGACATGGCGGCCGACATGGCGCTCTGGAACGCCACGATCGCGCACGAGCTGCGCACGCCGCTGACCATCCTCAAGGGCCGTCTTCAGGGCATGATCGACGGCGTGTTCGAGCCGGACGAGCGGTCGCTGCGTGGGCTGGTGCTACAGGTGGACAGCCTGGCCCGGCTGGTGGAGGACCTGCGCACCGTGACGTTGGCCGACAGCGGACATCTCGACCTGCACCGGGAGGATGTGAACCTTGCTGTGGTGGTGGCCGAGCTGGCCGAGTTCGCCGGACCCGACCTGGCGGCGGCCGGTTTTCCGGTTCGGCTCGATCTTGCCGACGTCATCGTCCGAGTCGACGCGACGCGCATCCGCCAGGCCCTTCTCGCACTCGTCACCAACGCGCGGCGGCATGGCGCTGGGGGCGCGATCACGATCTCGCTCGGCGTGTCGGAGCGTACGGTTCTTCTCGGTGTGGCCGACCATGGCCCGGGCTTGACTCCCGAACTGGCCGCCCGCGTCTTCGACCCTTTCGTGCGCGGGGATCCCGAGCGCTCCCGGGAGGTCGGCGGCAACGGCCTCGGCCTTTCGGTGGTGCGCGCCATCGTCGAGGCGCACGGGGGGAACCTGCGCTACCGCCCGGCGCCAGGAGGTGGCGCTTTGTTCGAAATCGCCTTGACCACGTCCGGTCCGCCCGATCGTGTCGCCCGCCGGGATGCCGCGTCCCCCGTCCGCACCGTCTGACGGCCGACTCGACCATCGCTTCCCAAGCGACGTGACGCCGTCCCGGTGTCCGCTCCCGTCCCGTTTCCGAAAGCCCGATCCATGACCGAGACCCTTGCCGGAAGCCGTTGGCTGGTGCTGGCCATCCTGTCCAGCGCCCTCCTGCTGATCACCATCGACGTCACCGTCCTCTACGCCGCCCTGCCAAGGCTGACGGCGGACCTGTCGGCGACCGCGTCCGAGAAGCTCTGGGTCGTCAACGCCTATCCGCTGGTCATGGCCGGGCTCCTGCCGGGGCTCGGCACGCTGGGGGACCGTCTCGGGCACAAGCGCCTGTTCCTGTCGGGCTTGGCGGTCTTTGGTGTCGCGTCCTTGCTGGCCGCTTTCGCGCCGACGCCGGTGGTGCTGATCGGCGCCCGCGCACTCCTTGCCGTCGGAGCGGCCGCGATGATGCCCGCGACGCTCTCGATTATCAGGCTGACCTTTGAGAACGAACAGGAGCGTTCCTTCGCGATCGGTGTCTGGGCGGCGGTCGCGTCCGGCGGCGCGGCGCTGGGACCCGTCGTCGGTGGCCTCCTGCTCGAGCGCCTCTGGTGGGGATCGGTGTTCCTGATCAACGTTCCCGTGGTCTTGCTGGCCCTCGCACTCGGCGCCTGGCTGATGCCGTCGCGTCCCGGTCAGTCCACACGCCCCTGGGATCTTCTCGGCTCCTTCCAGGTGCTGGTGGGACTCGTGGCCATCGCCTACGCGGTCAAGGAAGCAGCTCGACGCGACGCGTCGCTGTTGCACGCCCTCATGGCGGTCTTTGTCGGCGTCGTGGCCTTCCTCCTCTTCAAGCGGCGCCAGGATCGCGCCCGGCACAAGTTGATCGACTTCTCGCTGTTCCGTGACCGCAACTTCACTGCGGGCGTCGCGACGGCTCTCGTCGCGACATTCGCGCTGATCGGTTTCATGCTCGTCCTCTCGCAGCGTCTTCAACTCGTGCTGGGTTTGAGCCCGCTGGAGGCCGGCCTGTTCACGCTGCCGATCCCGTTGGCGGCCTTCGTGACGGGCCCGATCGCAGGAGCCGTGGTGCCGCGCCTGGGCGCGACAAACATTCTCTGTGGCGGCCTGCTTCTTGCCGGCCTCGGCCTTGCGCTGTCGGGACTGACCTACGACGCGCACCTGACATGGCAGGTGCCGGGCTTCGTGCTTCTGGGAGCGGGGCTGGGCGCAACGATGACCGCGGCGTCCGGCGTCATCATGTCGAGCGCGCCCGCCGACCGGGCCGGCATGGCAGCCTCGATCGAGGAGCTGTCCTTCGAGCTCGGCGGAGCAATCGGCATCGCGGTTCTCGGCAGCGTCCTCACCGCCGTCTATGGCGGGTCCCTGGCCGTGCCAGAAGGACTGGTGGTGGCGCCGACGGCATTCGACAGCCTCGACGAAGCGCTCGTCGCAGCCGCGGCGTTGCCGGACGGATTGTCCGACGGATTCAGGAAGGCGGCGTTCGCCGCGTTCGACCGGGCGGTCATGGCCGTCATTCTCGTGGCGAGCATCGCAACGTTCGCCGCCGGGGCGGGCGTTGGCTGGATGACACGCGTTCACGGACACGGCGTGCGTCGATAAGGGCGCTCCGCATTCCTCGCGGGAGCAGGCTCGTGCATCGAACGGCATCCACCGAACCTCCACGAATCCTGCACGCCAACGCGACACGGCGATGCTCTGCTGCGGCCCTGCCGCACGCCGTCGGCGCGCCGACCGCAAACGAGATCGCCCATGGTTCACCCCGTTTCCGCCCCAGCCTTGCGCTACCCCCTGTCGCTTCGCGTTCTGCACTGGTCGCGGGCGGTTCTCATCCTCGGGCTCATCGCCTGCGGCTGGTTCATGACCGGACGAGCGGAGGACGACGCTGTAGCCGCCTGGCTCTACCCCAATCACAAGCAGTTCGGCCTGCTCGTCTGGCTGCTCGCGATGGTGCATCTCGTCGTGCGCTGGCGCGAGCGCGTACGGCTGCCGCGCGAGGCGCATGAGCTGAGGCCGTGGGAGCGCAAGCTTTCCATGGCGACGCAACGGCTGATGATCGCCCTGACGTTTCTTACACCGATGTTCGGATACGCCATGTCGAGCGTGTTCACACAGAGCGACGGTGTGCCGTTCTTCGTGGTCTCGCGCCTGCCGGAGTTCCTGCCGAAGAACGACGCGCTGTTTCCCCTCTTTCAAACGTTGCACCGCTACAGCGCCTACATTCTGCTCACATGTGTCGCGCTTCATGTGGCGGGCGCGCTCAAGCATCGTGTGCTGCATGCGGGGGGCGAGAGGGACGTGCTGACACGCATGCTCTGAACGGTCCCGAGCGAGACCGTCGATCCGAGGCCGGTGGCTTGTCTCCCAGCATGAGCGCGAGATCGAGGAGCCCGGAAAACCGCCTGACGGCTTGTTTCAATCGTTGAGTGCTGTGCAAATCCTCCTTTCGGCTGGCGTCTGCTGCCTTCTGATGTGCTCGGACGTTGGTTCCGTCCAGAAACACCATGCCGAGCCTGACGCCGCGCTCCCGAACCAGTGCCAGCAGCTTTTTCCAGACGCCGAGCCGTGCCAGACGGATGAAGGTTTGCGCTGCCATCCACCACGGGCCAAACTCGGCCGGCAAGGATCGCCACTTCGCTCCGTTCTGGAAACGCCAGAGGATTGCCTCGACCGTCCGCCGCAGGTGCTGGCTCGGCACCTTGGCGTGAGGGCGACGCACCTCGATCAGCGGTTCCCGATCAGACCACTGCTCTTCGCTCAGCATCCCAGCTTTCCCTCATCGGAAAAGCCAGCGACATAGTGACAGACCCAGGCGCTAACAGGCGCTAACAGGCCCTCAAAACCTTCGCAACGGAGCCCGTTCGCTTCATGCCATCCGTCCCCGATGAGGGTGGACTTTCGTCCAACGTGGAGGAGAAACTCAGTGGCAGGTCAGATGCGCCCACCTCTTTCTCTCCGCCATCTGCATCGCTGGCGCCGTCATCTTCTGGATTTGATCAATGAGTGGCGAGATTAAAGCAATCTGTACTTATGATAATAAGGACTTACATCCACGGCAGTTCTCTAAAAATAAAACGGCAGTTCTCTAAAAATAAACAGGTCTCATATTATTCGTAGGGAGAGTGTTTCGGAACGATCCGGCACGTGGGTTGGAGCATATAGGCTCATGAAGATTGGTATTGGGACTAAACTCGGCTCCGGGTTTCTTGCAGTTCTGGCGATGACCGGATTTGTAGGTTACGCCGGCTACACCTCGCTCGTGCAAAGCAACGAGCAACTGAGTCTTTTCACCCACCGTCCCTTCGTCCAGATGGAGACGACCAACCAGATTCTGACGGAGCTGGAGCGTCTTCGGCGTTTCAGTCGCTATGTGATGCTGGCCGACGATGCAAAGACACGTGACAGCTTCCAAGCGCAGCATGAAGCTGCGTGGAAGAATATCGATACTCTGGTCGAGCGCTACCTCGGTGCCGTCAGCCCGGACCACCTGGCCGAAGTGTCCGACATCCGCACGTCTATGACCCAGCTCAAACCCGTCACGGACAAGATGATGGCGATGGCGATCGAGACCGATCCCAACGAAGCCCAGAACGCGCTCCGCCTGGGACAGGCCGGTCTCGAAGAGGAAACGAAGTTGCTCGACGGGGCCATGGCGGGCGCGAGCGGGGCGGAGGCGAGCGCGGCGCGCCTGAGGGCGGAGCTGGCGATGACCCGCGCCGCTCTGGCCGCCCTTGCCGTTTCGGTCGAGAAGGACGAGGCCCGGAGCCAGCTGGCCAGTGCGGAGCTCGACCGGCAGATTGCGCAGGTTCGGGCCGATCTGTCCGCTCTCGGCGGGCTGGTTCCCGCGTCGGACGCCGTTCGGGCCCTGGATGCGCAATGGACCCGGCAGGCGGCGGCCTTGCGTCAAGCCGGCGATCTCGAACTCGAGAATCGCAATGCCCGATTCATCACCGTCGCCGACACCGAGCAGCGTCCGCTGATGACGGCCGTTTCGAAACGTGTCGGCGAACTGGCGACTCGCGCCAAGTCGATCTCCGACGAGTATATCGCCAGCGGGCGGGAGAGTTTCGTCAACACCGTCTGGTTCCTGATCGCCTCCATGACGGTCGCGTTCCTGATCGGCGTTTGCGTCGCGATCCTCCTGTCCCGCTCGATCGCCCGGCGTTTGAGCCGCTCGGTCGTGCAGGCCCAAGCCATCGGTCGCGGCGACCTGACCGCGAATGTCGAGGCACGGGGAACGGACCAGATCGCCGATCTCCTGCGCGCCATGTCGGTGATGACGGAGCGCCTGCGCGAAACCGCCGTCGAGGTGACCGTGTCGGCCCAGCAGGTGGCCGCCGGCTCGATGCAGTCCGCCGCCACCGCAGAGCAATTGTCCTCCGGCTCGAGCGAACAGGCGGCGGCCAGCGAACAAGCCTCCGCCGCCGTGGAGCAGATGACGGCCAATGTCCGCCAGAACGCCGACAGCGCCTCGCAGACCGAGAAGATCGCCTCCACCGCCGCCGAAAGCGCCGAGCGCGGCGGCAAGGCCGTGGCACGCAGCGTCGAGGCCATGCGCATGATCGCCGAGAAGATCGCGATCGTGGAGGACATCGCCCGCCAGACCGACCTTCTGGCGCTGAACGCCGCGATCGAGGCGGCCCGCGCGGGCCATCACGGCAAGGGTTTCGCGGTGGTCGCCTCCGAGGTGCGCAAGCTCGCCGAGCGCTCCCAGGTCGCGGCGCAGGAAATCGGCAAGCTGTCGGGCGAAACCCTCGTGGTGGCCGAAGAAGCCAGCGCGCTGCTCGGCCATCTGATCCCCGATATTCGCCGCACCGCCGAACTCGTGACGGAAATCTCGGCGGCCTGCCGCGAACAATCGGTGGGCGCGGAGCAAATCAATCAGGCCATCGTGCAGCTCGATCAGGTCACGCAGGCCAATGCCAGCGCGGCCAGCGAGATGGCGGCAACCGCCGAACAGCTGTCCAGCGAAGCTCGCTCGCTCAATGTTCGAGCCGGCTTCTTCAAGGTGCCGGACGCGGCCGCCGCGCAAGGCGGCGGGGCGATACCGCAAAGCGGGGAGGCGGAGCCTGCGCGGCGCGCAAGCTCGTCGCTTCTCCGGTTCCTCGGACGCCGCGCGGCTTCGCCCGTCGCGGCCAATGCGGAGCGGGGGGCGACGCTCGACCGGTTGAGCGCCTAGCGCGGCTCGGGCAAAATCGGACCGCTCCGGAACGGAGGAGACGAAAGGCGGGAGCGGCGCGCTGACCGCTTCTCGCCATCATCCCGCTCATCCCGCTTGGCGGGCGGGCCTCACCGTGTGGATGCTTTCTGATCCACCGTGCCATCGGGCCGCCCGGCGCCATTGCGGGCCAGAACGAAGTCGTGCTCGACCTCCCAGAACCAGCCGTGGCGGAATGCCAGCGCGTCCGCCCGGGCCGGATCGTCGATCCGCCGGAACTCGGCGAGCAGGCTTTCCTTCACGCCGAACACGGCGTCGGAGCCGATATAGGGATCGTCGGGGTCGAAGATATGCGTCGTCAGCGCCTCGAAGCCCGGTGCCTTGACGATGTAATGCAAATGGGCGGGCCGGAAGGGATGGCGGCCGAGCGCGCCGAGCAGCTTGCCCACCGGGCCATCATCGGGGATCGGATAGAATTTCGGCTTCACCGCCCGGAAGCGATAGGCCCCGTCCGGCCCGGTGCGGAACACGCCGCGCAGATTGAAGTCGGGCTGGATGCCCTTCTGCTGGACGTCGTAGAACCCCTCGTCATTGGCCTGCCAGACGTCGATCAGGGCGTCTGCGATGGGCTGGCCTTCGGTGTCGAGGATCCGGCCATGCACCAGCATGTCCTCGCCCTTGCCGTCGAGGCAGATATTCGCGCCCATGGGCATTTCGGGCGCGTCGGCGACATGGAACGGGCCGAGCACCGTGCTTTCCGAGGCGCCGGACGGCTTTCGGTTGTTGATCGCGTCGACCAGCATCGAGACGCCGAGAACGTCCGACAGGAGGATGAACTCCTGCCGCCAGTCGTTGCACATATGGCCCGTCCGCGTCAGGAACTGGATCGCGGCGAACCACTCGTCCTGCGTCGGCTCGATCTCCTTCACCGCCTCGTGCAGCTTGCGGGTCACGACCTCCATCACCTCGCGAAGGCGCTTGTCCCGCGCCCCGGCGTTTCGGGCCGTCACGACCTCGACCGAGTCCGCCTCGGTGAAGAAGCCGCCATCGCCATCCTTGGTCTGACTCGTCATCGCATCACCTCGAAAGAACGGAGTTGAGAGCCTCGCGCAGCGCCGCACCCGCGTCGGCGACTGGACCGTGCGCGCGCCAGGCGACATGATGGTCGGGGCGCACCAGAAGCGCGCCGCCATCGCGGATTTCGCTCGCGCGTGCCCAGTCGCCGCCGAGATCCTGCCAGTCGCAGCGCGGCCCGATCACCTCCGCCGCGAGGGGCAGCCCGGTCTCGGCGGCGATCTCGCGGGCGGCCTGCGCCCACGCCCGACCGCCGATCCCGGTGAGAAGCGTGAAGCGGCCGTGGCCGCACAGGTCGAGCGTCGAGACCTTCGCGCCATCCGCGCCGTAGAGCCAGACATGGGGCAGGCGTGCGCCCGGCCATGTCGTCGGCTGGTAGTGCAACTCGGCGTCCTTTTCGAAGGCGGGTTCTGGCTGGCCGCCGGCCGCCACCGCGCCGGAGCGGTAGCGCTGGTTCATCTCGACGCCGTGTGCGTCGAACTCGTATCGCTTGAAGGCGATCGCCTCGCGGATCGCCGCCCGCTGCGCCTCGGCCTCGGCCGTGTCGTCGCAGCGCGCGTCCATGTTGGCCTGCATCGTCACCGGATCGATCGAATCGAGAAGCCCCAGCGCCCCGAAGATCGGGCCGAACTCGCCGATCGACCGATTGGCCCGCGTCACGATCTGTTTGGCGATCGGCGCGCGCTCTTGGCTGAAGCTTTCCAGGAGGTCCGCGCCCGCATGGCCCTTCAGCACGAAGGCGAGCTTCCACGCGAGGTTGAACGCATCCTGGATCGACGTGTTCGAGCCCAGCCCGTTCGAGGGCGGATGGCGATGGATCGCGTCTCCGAGGCAGAAGACGCGCCCCTGCGAGAGGCGCGTCGCGTACATGTCGTTGACCGTCCAGGTGGAGATCGACCGGATCTCGGGGTCGATGTCGGGACTGCCCACGAGATCGCGCACGACCTTTCGCGCGAAGGCCTCGTCCACGTCCGGCGGCGGCTGGTTGATGTCGTAGCCCCAGACGATGAGCCATTCGTTCCACGGCCGCACCATGCGCACGAGGCCCATGCCGATGCCGCCGACATCGGCGCCGGGCTGGACGACCCAGTAGAGAACGGAGGGGCGATGGGCGACGAAGCGGCTGAGGTCGGCCTTGAACAGGATGTTCATCGAGCCGCCGACGCCCATCTTGCCTTCGAAGGGCAGGCCGAGGTCGGCGGCGACCTTGGAATTTCCGCCGTCCGCGCCGAGAAGATAGGTCGAGCGCACGGTGAAGGTCTGGCCCGTCAGGCGGTCGCGGCAGGTGGTGGTCACGCCGTCGCCGTCCTGCACATGGGACAGGTATTCCGTGGACATCCGCGCTTGAGCACCGCGCGAACAGGCCGTCTTGAACAGCAGCGGCTCCATGAAGATCTGCGGCAGGTCGTTCATGCGGGAGGGGGAGGAGAGAAGGTGCTCGGCCTTGCTGAGCGGGTGCTGGCCCCAGCTCTTCATGCGACCGATCTCCTCGCCGGCGAGCGAGGTGCAGAAGACGTTCTCGCCCATCAGCTCTTGTTGCACGGCGAAAAGATAGGCCTCGTCCTCGACCTCGCGGCCGAGATCGCGCAGGACCTCCATCGTGCGCTGGTTGGTGATATGCGCGCGCGGCGTCTGCGCAAGCCAGCGGTAGCGGTTGATGACGAGCGTCTCGACGCCGTAGGTCGCCAGCAGCGCGGCGGCGGCCGAGCCGGCGGGGCCGGTTCCGACGATCAGGACGTCGGTTGTGATGTCAGCCATGGATTTCCTCCCGGAACGGCTTGGTGTGGTGGAGGGTCAAAGCTGTGGCGGGCGCCCCTCCCAGGCGTCCTGCAACAGCGCGCGGATATCGGTTTGCGCGAACGGGCGCGGGTTGGCGTAGGGGCTGGCGACCGCGATCTCGGCCGCCTTGTCGAGATCCGCTTCGCCGAGGCCGAGATCCTTCAGCCGCAACGGCGCGCCGAGCGTCGTTGCGAAGGCGTGCAGGCCGACGCCCGGCGAGGCCCCGAAGATCTCCGCCAGAGGGCGCAGCTCCGCCACAGCGACGGCGGCGTTGAAGCCGACCGTGTGGGGCAGCATGATCGCGTGCGTCTCGGCATGGGGCGTGTCGAACGTGCCGCCGAGGACGTGGCAGAGCTTGTGATGAAGGCCCATCGTGGACCCGCCGAGCGCCACGCCGCAGAGCCAGGCGCCATAGAGCGCGTCGGAGCGGGCGCGGGCGTCGGCCGGGTCGGCCGCGATCGCCGGTAGGGCGCGGGCGAAGGCGCGCGAGCCCTCCTGCGCCATCAGGCTGATGATCGGATTGCGGTCGGGCGCGTAGAGCGCTTCCGCGGCGTGCGCGAGGGCGTTGAGGCCGGACGTGACGCTGAGCGCGAGCGGAAGCCCGAGCGTCAGGTCCGCGTCGTAGAGAACGGTTTCGGGCAGGATCGAGGGATCGCGCCGCGTCGTCTTGCGGGCGTTTTGGGTTTCCCCGAGAATGTCGGTCATCTCCGAGCCGGCATAGGTGGTCGGAATCACCAGTTGATCCGCCCCCGTGCGCGTTGCGATGGCCTTGCCGAGCCCGGTCGTGGAACCGCCGCCGAGCGAAACCACGCAATCGGCCCCGGCGGTCCGGTAGGCTTCGAGCGCGTCTTGCGTCACCTCCATCGGCGTGTGCATCGTGGCGCGGCTGAAGACGCCGGCCGCCAGCGAGCCGAGCCGCTCCGCCAGATCCGCCGCATCGGCTTGCTGATGCGGCGTCGACAGGACGAGCGCGCGGGTCGCGCCGAGGCGCTCGACCTCCTCGCCGACGCGCTGGATCGTGCCTCGGCCAAAAACGACGCGTGTCGGCAGGCCCTTGAAGACGAAGGACGATGGCAAGCTCATGAGCTGATGTTCCTTGGTATCCGAGCGGGGATGGCGAGAGGATCGACGGTGGCGGAAAGCGCCGCTAAGAGGCACGGCGATCCGACCGGGCCAACGCGACGCGCGGCCCGTCGCGACCGGGGCCGGACAGGTGCCGCCGCGCGACCACGCTCGCCGCCCGCCCGCCGAAATCGCCTGGATGCGCTGCCTTCGCCATGCTCCCTCCCGAAGCCTTGCGGAGAGCAAGCTAGCCGAGGACGTGCGGTGCGGAGATGATATTTTTCGGGTCTGACATAGCCGATCGTTATGAAACCCGGTGCGCGGCCACGGATTCAGCGCGGCAGGCACGGATGAGATCTCCGGGCGGAGACGTTTCTTCGGGCCGTGGCACTCTTGGCCCTCGGCCCGCGACGCGGGCGCTTCGATCCGCCCGTTTCGAACACGGGCGCGGGGTTCGTGCACGAAACATCGGCCTCGGGCGCGATCACGAATTGACCGTGACGGGCTGGACCGACACGAAGCAGTGCGGGGCACGCCGTGTTCCGGAACCTTCCTTTTTCAAGACGCGCCCGGGCGGCGGATCGGGGCGACGGGCCGCGCGCTCATGGGCCCAACGGGGATCCGCCTGCCGCGACGAGGGTGCCGAACCCATAGCGATCCGCTATGCGGCTTGCCGAGAAAAGGCCGGTCATGCCATGTTTCTCATCTACGATGGACGCTCACCCTCTCGAAAGGCGAAGGCCGACGCTGCACCGTCTCAGGGAAGCGGGGACAGGCGACGGGTCGAGGGGAGGACTCCGCCCCATGCGGTCGAGGCCGTCGCCACCGTCATCCGCAAGCAGCCGCTGGCCAAGCTCCCCGACCCGCCCGGCGCGGTCCTGTCCGCGCTGGATCAGCCGATCGGCGCACCGGCGCTGTCGAAGCTCGCCGCCGGGCGGCGGAGCGCCTGCCTCCTCATCTGCGACATCACCCGACCCGTGCCGAACGGCTTGTGCCTGCGCCCGATGATTGAGCCGCTGATGGCGGCGGGCATCGCGCGCGACAAGATCACGGTGCTCGTCGCCACCGGGCTGCACCGGCCCAATTTGGACGAGGAACTCGGAGAACTCGTCGGCGACCCCTGGTGCTGGAGCATGTGCGGGTCGAGAACCATGATGCGCGACGGGATGAGGACCATGTCGATTTCGGCGTCACGGCGACGCGCGGAACACCCGTGCGGATCGACCGCCTCTTCGCCGAGGCCGATCTGAAGATCGCCACCGGGCTCGTCGAGCCGCATTTCATGGCGGGCTGGTCGGGCGGTCGGAAGGTCGTCGCGCCCGGCGTCGCCCATCACGAGACGATCCGCACCTTCCATCCCGCGCGCTTCATGGGGATCCGCTGGCGGTCCAGTGCAATCTCGTGGGCAATTCCCTGCACGAGGAGCAACTCGAGATCATCAAGATGCTGGGCGATGTCTACGCCCGCAATACGGGGCTCGACGAGGAGCGCGACCTCGTCTGCATGACCTTCGGCGAGATCGTCGCAAGCCAAGCCGCCGCCGTCGACTTCGTGTCGGGCGCGACGCGGGTGATCCTGCCCCGGCGCTTCTCCACAATCGTCACCTCGTCGGCCGGATACCCGCTGGACAAGACCTACGACCAGACGATCAAGGGCATGGTGACGCCGCTCGACATTCTGGAGCCGGGTGGAACCCTCATCATGGTGTCCGAATGCTCGGAGGGCTTCGGCTCACACGAGTTCCGGGACGCGCAGACCCGGCTGCCGGCGCTATCGGGTCGTGATCGCAGTGGCCGGGATGGACGCAGCCCTTGCCAGCGTCCTTGGCGGGCTGGTCTCGGCACCGATGATCTGCGTGCCCACCTCCGTCGGCTACGGCGCGGCGGAGGCCGGTCGCACGGCGCTCGGTGCCATGCTGGCGAGCTGCGCTCCGGGCCTCGCCGTCTGCCACATCGACAATGGCTATGGCGCGGCCTGCGCCGCGTTGCGGATTCTGCATGGGCGGGCGGATGCCACCGCGAACGCTCGCGCGCCGTAAGCGCCGTGAGCCCGGTTTCAAATCCCGATCGTCAGCTTCCCCAGACGACCGCATTCTCGTGGCGCTTGATGACGTGCTTCAACTCCTCGAAGGCCGTCACGACGTAGCCGGCGAAACGATCGGCCGCCGGCGACTGCGGACCGGCCTTCAGGCGCAGGATGCCGAGCGAGCGGTTGGGCTGCGGAATGTCGTAAGGCAGGACGGTGATCTTGTTCTCCCGCCGCTGCGCGAACACGACCGAAAAGGGCAGAACGGCCAGGGCGTTCGTTTCCGCGAGATAATGAACGACGCTCATGAGCGAGCCGCCGGAATAGCGGATGTTGAGATCGGACATGCCGATGCTCATCAGGATCATCTGGAGGTCCGACATGAGCGGAGAGCCGGGAAGCGGGGCCACCCAGGGGTAGGTCACGAAATCCTGCGCCTGAAGCCGGCGCTTGAGAAGCAGCGGGTGATCGGGCCGGCAGGTGACGACGTTGCGGCCGGGCAGGATTTCGGTGAAGTCGAAGCTCGGCCCGAGATCGAGCGTCCCGATCGGCACGATGCCGAGATCGATCTGCTTTCCCTGGAGGGCAGCGACGATTTCGGGCAGATTGAGATAGCTCTGCTCGAAGGTGATCTCCGACTCCGTGTTCTGGAACGTGGCGATCATCCGGCTGATGATGGCGTCCATGAAGAAGGGCACGCCGCCGATCCGAACGACGCCGCTCGTTCCTTTCACGAAGCCCTGGACGGCATCGGACGCGCGGCGCGAGGCGGTGATGATCGCCCGGCCCTGCGCCGCGAGCTGGGCGCCGAGAGGCGTCGCCTGGAGGGGACGGCGGCCCTTCACGAACAAGGGCTCGCCGACCCGCGCCTCGAGCATGGCGAGCGACCGGCTGACGGCCGGCTGCGTCAGGCCCAACAATCCTGCGCCCTCCGACACGCCGCCTCCGTCGAGAACGGCGGCGAGCTGCATCAGGTGTCGTTCGTTCAGCTTCATACCAAATCGCTATATCGACTCGGCAAGAACTCATCAATAGCCGACTAAAGGCATGCTAGACCATGGCGCAAGGGAGCGGGAGGTCCCGATGGATGGGCGCCAGCCACGAGAGCGCGTCCCGGATCGTGCATCCGGCGTCGCGGACGATCGCCGATGAATTCGTGCGACGCCTGCAGGAGGCCGGTCCGTCTCGCCTCGCCGATGTCGCCGGAACGAGCGTCACCCTTCTTCATGCGCTCCTGGCGGAGCTCCGGCCCACCCGAGACGAGTTCCTGGCCGCGATCGAGTTCCTGACCGAGGTCGGCCATCACACGGACGCCCGGTGTCAGGAATGGGTGCTCCTCGCCGATGTCGTCGGTCTTGCCTCCCTGATGGAGGATATCAATCATCAACGGCCCTCCGGCGCCACGCCGAACACCTCGACGGGGCCTTTCTATCGTGCCGACGTGCCGGTCCTGCCCTTCGGGGCGGACATCTCGCGCGATGGGAAGGGCGAGCCGCTTCTCGTCGAGGGGCGGGTGCAGGATCTCGACGGACGAGGGCTGAGCGGCGCTCTTGTCGAAGTCTGGCACGCCAATGCGAAGGGGCTCTACGAGAACCAGGACCCCGACCATCAGCCGGAGCACAATCTGCGCGGCCGGTTCAGGACGGACGGGCAGGGGCGCTTTCGGTTCGCCAGCGTCAAGCCGGGCGGCACCACCCTGCCGACGGGCGGCCCTGTCGGGCGGCTCGCCGAACGGCTCGGGCTTCGCCTCAACCGACCCGCTCATATTCATTTCCGCGTTTCGGCGGCCGGTTTTCAGACGCTGACCACGCAGATTTTCGACAAGGCCGACGCCGCGGTGCGCGACGACGCGATCTTCGGGGTGAAACCCGGGCTCATGGCCGAATTCCACGCGCATCCGGCAGGGGCGGGCTCGCGCCGATACGGGCTCGATCTGACCCTCGTGCTCTGCCCCCAGTCTTCAGGACAACCCGAACAAACAGGAAGGATCTAGACGATGGCTCTGGTCAACGGCTTCCATCATCTGACGATGTCGACGGATGGCGCGCAGGAAGACTTCGACTTCTACACGAAGACGCTCGGCCTCCATTCGGTGAAGCGCACCGTTCTTTTCGACGGCACGATCCCTGTCTACCACCTCTACTACGGATCGCCGAACGGCGACGCCTCGACCATCATCACGACCTTTCCGTTCCGCAAGCCCGGCGTCTACGGCCGCCGAGGCACGAACCAGTCCCGCGCCATCATGCAGGCGATCCCGAAGGGGGCCGCCGCCTTCTGGGAGGACCGACTGAACGCCCATGGCATCGCCGCCTCGCGGGTCACACGCTTCGGAGCCGACCGCGTCGTCTTCGCCCATCCCTGCGGCATCGTGCACGAGCTCGTGGAGAGCGACGGCGACAGCCGCGAGCCGATCGTCAACGCGGCGATGGGCATCGGTCGCGAGCACGGCATCAAGGGCATCTACGGCGCGAGCGTCGCGGTCATGGATCGCACCGCGATGGACGAGTTCCTGACCATCGCCCTGCCTCTCGAAAAGGAGGCCGACACGCATGAGGGCCTGGTGTTCCGGGTTCCCGACACGAACGGCGTTGTCCAGCGCGTCGAGGTGCTCGTCGATCGCGACAGTCCGCAGGGGACATGGACCCTGTCGGGCGGCACCATCCACCATCTCGCCCTCAACACGGGCGACGAGGAAAGCCAGATGAAGCTGCGCGCCCATATCGAGGGGCTCGGCTTCACCGACATCTCCGAGCAGAAGGACCGCAACTACTTCAAGTCCTGCTATGTCCGCTCCCCGGGCGGCGCGCTGTTCGAACTGGCCTGGACGACGCCGGAGGGCTGGGCCAAGGACGAGGCGCCGGGAGAGATCGGCAAGACCCTCGTGTTCCCGCCCTGGTTCAAGGACCGGGAGGACGAGCTGCGCGCCGGCCTCGAGGAAGCGACGTTCCAGTGAGCGCGCCTGACGCCTCCCTCCGGATCGGCCCGCGCGGGCCGCAGGCCAGGATGGTCTGCGTCTTCGTTCACGGGCGCGGCCAGTCTCCCGAAGAGATGGAGACCGGCGTCCTGTCGCGGCTCGATGCGCCGGACGTCGCCTTTCTTCTGCCGCGCGCCCCCAAGGGCGCGTGGTACGAGGGCCGCGCCGTCGATCCGCTGACCTCGACGACCCGCTCGGCCCTCGATGAGGCGATCGACCAGCTCGCCGCGGCGATGGATGAGGCGCGCGCGGCCTTTCCGGGCGTTCCGGTGCTTCTCGGCGGTTTTTCGCAAGGGGCTTGCCTGTCGATCGAATATGTCTGCCGCGGCCTGTCCGCGCCCGACGCGCTGATCGCCTTCACCGGCTGCCGCGTCGGCACACCCCAGGACGACCGGCCGGACGATCTGCCGAAGGGCCTGCCGGTCTATCTGTCGGGCGGCGACGCCGATCCCTGGATTCCGGTCACGGCCTTCGCCGATGCGGCCCTGTCGCTCGGGCGCTCGGGCGCCCGGCTTCGGGCCGATCTCTTCCCCGGACGGGGCCATGAGGTCTGCGATGCGGAGATTGCGATGATGGCGTCGGTTCTCACCGACCTCTCGGCGGCACGAGCCGTGGAGTTCGGAGCGCCCCGATGAGAGCGCGCTGCGTCGTCCCGCCGGCGCGCGGCGCAAACCGGCCCAAAATCTGACGGAAATCAAGGAGGAGCACATGGGCGCATTGGAGAGAATGTTCGACGTCCGGGGCCTTTGCGTGATCGTGACGGGCGGCGCGAGCGGCATTGGGCGCGCCTATGCCGAGATCATGGCGGAACGCGGCGCGCGTGTGACGATCTTCGATCTCGACCCGGACGGCCTTCAGCGAACCGTCGAGGCGATCCGGGCGGCGGGCGGCGATGTGGAGGGCGAGGTCGTCGATGTCGGCGACCGGCCGGCCATGGCGGCGGCCTTCGACAGGGTGGCCGAGAGGGCAGGGGCGATCGACGTCGTCTTCGCCAATGCCGGCATTGATGCCGGGCCGGGCTTCATGGCGCCGGACGGCACGCGAAATCCCGCCGGCGCCATCGACACCCTGCCCGACGAGCATTGGGACAAGGTGATCGAGATCAATCTCACCTCGGTCTACACCACGATCAAGAACGCCGCCCGGCACATGAAACCCAAGGGGCGCGGCCGGATCATCGTCACGTCGTCGATCGCCTCGCTGATCAACGAGAGCATCGTCGGCACGCCCTACATGCCCGCCAAGGCCGGCGTGAACCATCTTGTGCGGCAGATGGCGATGGAGCTCGGCGCCTACGGAATTCTCGTCAACGCGATCCTGCCCGGTCCCTTCATCACCAACATCGCCGGCGGACGCCTGCGCAATCCCGAGGATCGTCTGGCCTTCGAGGCCATGTCGCTGATCGGGCGCATCGGCGATCCCGAGGACATCAAGGGCCTCGCCCTCTACCTCGCATCCCCCGCCTCGTCCTACGTCACCGGCTCGCAGATCGTCATCGATGGCGGCGCGCTGTTGCGGATGACGTAAGGGCAGCCAGGATCCTGCCAGCGCCGGGGGGAGGCCCGGCGCCGGACTTCATCGAAACGGGAGGAATGGGCATGACAGAAACAACCGACCAGCGGGCATCCGTCCGGCAGCCGAACCGCCGCACGCTTCTGAAGGGGATGGGCGCGGGCGTCGCCGCCGCGACGGTGGGTATGCCGACCTATCTGCGCGCGCAGACGGCCGGGACGATCAAGGTCGGCTATATCACGCCGGCCACCGGCCCCCTTGCCCTGTTCGGCGAGACCGACGCCTACATGCTCGCCAAGATCCGCCAGACGCTCGGCGGCAAGCTCCAGGCGTCCAACGGCAATGTCTACGACATCGAGATCATCGAGCGCGACAGCCAGTCCAACACGAACAAGGCCGCCGAGCTCGCCGGCGATCTGGTCCTGAACGAAGAGGTCCACCTCCTCGTTCCGGCCTCCACGACCGACACGATCATCCCGGCCGCCGAACAGGCCGAACTCTATGAGACGCCCTGCATCTCCTCCGGCGCGCCCTGGCAGGCGGTGGTCATGCCGCGCGGCGGCAACGAAGCGCCCCTCAACTGGACCTATCACTTCTTCTGGGGCCTCGACGAGGCGCTGAATACCTTCGTCGGCCTCTGGAACGGGCTGGAGACCAACAAGAAGGTCGGAATGCTGTTCCCTCAGAACATCGACGGCCTGACCTGGGGCAACAACGAATACGGCCTCCCCGCGCCGGCCCGTGCCGCCGGCTACGACGTGACCGTTCCCGGCTCCTTCCAGCCGCGCACCAACGACTTCTCCGCCCAGATCGCCGAATTCCAGAAGCAGTCCTGCGAGATCGTCGGTGGCATCACCTATCCCGACGATCTGAAGACCTTCGTCACGCAGTGCAACCAGCAGAATTTCCGGCCCAAGGCCGTGACGGTCGCCGCCGCGCTCCTGTTCCCCAGCAGCGTCGAGGCCCTGGGCAAGCTTGGCGACGGCATGACCTCGGAGGTCTGGTGGACGCCGGCCTTCCCCTTCAAGTCGTCGCTGACCGGCCAGAACAGCCAAGACGTCGCCGATCGCTGGGAAGCGGAGACCAAGCGGCAGTGGACCCAGCCGCTCGGCTATTCGCACGCGCTGCTCGAGGTCGTGATCGACATCCTGAAACGCTCCGCCAATCCGCTCGACCGGACCGCCAACCGCGACGCCATCGCCTCGATCGATCTTCAGACGCTGGTCGGGCGCATCAAATTCGATGGCTCGACGCACAAGAACGTCTGCAAAACCCCGATCTTCGGCGGCCAGTGGGTGAAGGGCGAGACATGGCCCTTCGATCTGAAGATCGTCGACAACTCGGTGAACCAGCTCTTCGCGCCCGAACAGAAGATCAAGCCGCTCGCCTGGTGAGGCGCCGCGGAAGAAGCGGAGAGAACCGATGACGGAGCCAGTTCTCCTGGAGGCTCGGAACGTGTCGAAATCCTTCGGCGCGCATCCCGTCCTGCACGACGTGAGCTTCGATGTGCGCCGGGGCGAGGTCCTCGGCGTGCTCGGCCCGAACGGGGCGGGCAAGACCACCCTGTTCAATGTCATCAGCGGGGACCACAAGGCCTCCGGGGGAACGATCTCCCTCGATGGCACGGCGCTCGGGGCCGAGCCTCCGTTCCGGCGCTGCCGGATCGGGATCGGGCGGACCTACCAGATCCCGCAGCCCTATTCGGGCATGACGACCTTCGAGAACCTTCTGGTCGCGGCGACCTTCGGGGGCGGCCGGTCGGAGGCGGACAGCTACGGGTTCTGCGCCGAGGTCCTGCGCGACTGCGAACTGGCCGGCAAGGCCAATGTCGCGGCCGGCACGCTGACGCTCCTCGACCGCAAGCGTTTGGAACTGGCGCGCGCGCTCGCCTCGGACCCGCGCCTCCTGCTTCTCGACGAGATCGCCGGCGGCCTCACCGATGGCGAATCCAAGGATCTCGTGGCGCTGATCGGGCGCATCCGGCAGCGCGGCGTCACGATCGTCTGGATCGAGCACGTCCTGCACGCGCTCCTGGCCGTCGCCGACCGGCTGATGGTGCTCGATTTCGGCCGCAAGATCGCCGATGGCTCCCCGGCCGAGGTGATCGCGATGCCCGAGGTCCGGCGCGTCTATATGGGGATCGAGCCATGAGCGCCGTTCTGTCCACGCACGGGCTGATTGCCCGTTACGGCGACTTCCAGGCGCTTCACGGCGTCGATCTCGAACTCCATGCCGGCGAATCCGTCGCGCTGATCGGGGCGAACGGGGCCGGCAAGTCGACCGTCCTGCGCTCGGTCATGGGGCTTCTGCCGGTGGCGCCCGAGATGGTGCGCCTCGCAGGCCGCCCGGTCGGCGGGATCGCGCCGCACCGCATGGTATCCGAGGGTGTCGCCATCGTTCCGGAAGGACGCCGGCTCTTCCGCGGCATGTCGGTGGTCGACAATCTGCGCGTGGCCGTCGATCAGGCCGCGCGCGCCGGCGCCAAGGGCGGCTGGACGATGGAGCGCCTGTACCAGCTGTTTCCGGTCCTGAAGGAAAAGGCGCGCGTGCCCGTACAGAGCCTGTCGGGCGGACAGCAGCAGATGGTGGCGATCGGCCGCGCGCTCCTGTGCCAGCCGCGCCTTCTCCTGTGCGACGAGATCAGTCTCGGCCTCGCGCCCAAGGTGATCCGGGAAATCTACGCCGTTCTTCCCGAAATCCGCGCGGCGGGAACCGCGCTGATCGTGGTGGAGCAGGATGTCGGCCTCGCGCAGTCCGCTTCCGACCGCCTCTATTGCATGCTCGAAGGGCGGATCACGCTGACCGGCCGCTCCACCGACATCGCCCGCGCGGCGATCGACGAGGCCTATTTCGGAGTGCGCCATGCAGTGGCTTGATGCCCTCGTCCAGGGGATCCTTCTCGGCGGAATGTATGCCCAGTACGCGCTCGGCATGGCGCTCATGTTCGGCGTCATGCGGATCGTCAACATCAGCCACGGCGATCTGGTCATCCTCCTGTCGCTGATCGGCATTTCGATGGCGGCCAGCTGGAATCTCGGTCCGATCGCGATCCTGTTCATTCTCGTGCCGATCGCGGTGGCGCTCGGCTGGTTGTTGCAGATGCTGGTGCTGAACCGCGTCGTCGGGAGCGATCCGCTGCCCTCGCTGATCGCCACGTTCGGCCTCTCCATGGCCCTGCAGAACCTGATGCTGCAGGTCTGGTCCGCCAACAGCCGGTCGCTGCCCGGCGGCGGGGTGGAGAGCCTGTCGGTGGATGTCGCGGGCATCCATATCGGCCTGCTTCCGATGATCGTCCTGGGCGCCGCCGGCGCGCTGACCTTCGGCCTCGACGCGACGCTGAAATTCACCCGCTTCGGACGTTCGCTACGCGCCGCCGCCTCGGACGTGGAAGCGGCGTCCATGACCGGGATCAACCCGCGCGCCGTCTACGCGGCGGCGACCGCCGTCGCGGTCGGCATTCTCGGCTTTGCCGCCGTGTTCCAGGCGCTGCGCTCGACGGTTGCGCCCGCCGACGGTCCGGCCCAGCTCATCTACGCCTTCGAAGCCGTCATCATCGGGGGCATGGGCACGGTCTGGGGCGCGTTCGCCGGTTCCATGATGCTCGGCATCGCGCAGGCCATCGGCTTCCGCATCGACCCCGGCTTCGGCGTGGTCGCCGGCCATCTCGTCTTCCTGATCGTTCTCGCGACCCGCCCGCAGGGCCTTTTTGGAAGGTCATGACCATGAGCCTAGCCGCTGCTCCTCCCGCCGTGACCGTGATCCGGCAGACGACGTCCGGCCGCCTCGCCCTGACGCTTGCGGCGCTCGCGCTTCTGACCGTCGCCGCCATGCCCTGGTGGGCCTCCACCGGCACGATCCGATCGGTCCTCGTCCTGTGCTGCTACATCGCCATCGCGCAGATGTGGAATCTCCTTGCCGGTTATGCGGGGCTCGTTTCGGTCGGGCAGCAGGCTTTCATGGGGGCCGGCGGCTACGCGCTGTTCGTGCTCGCCCAGACTGTCGGCATCAACCCGTTCGTGTCGGTCGCCCTCGCTCTCGTCGTTCCGGTGATCCTCGCGGTGCCGGTCTATCTTCTCCTGCACCGGCTCGAGGGGCCGTATTTCTCGATCGGAACCTGGGTCGTCGCCGAGGTCTTCCGCCTCGTCTGCACCAACTTGCCGCTGGTGAACGGCGGCGCCGGCATGTCGCTGCGGGTGATGGGCACCTATTCCGCCTTCGAGCGAAACGTCGCCATGTCGGTCCTGTGCGCGGCGATGCTTCTCGTCACGCTCGGCGGCAGCTACTGGCTCCTGCGCTCGCGCTTCGGCATCGCGCTCGTCGCGATCCGCGACAACATGACCGCCGCCGCGAGCCAGGGCGTGGACGTCGCGCGGCTGCGCTTCCTCGTCTTTGTCGCGGCGGCGGCGGGCTGCGGTCTCGTCGGGGCGGTGTATTTCATGGCGCAGCTGCGCATCACGCCCGGCGCGGCCTTCGACCCGATGTGGGCGAACGTCGCGATCTTCATCGTCATGATCGGCGGCATCGGCTCGATCGAGGGCGTCCTGATCGGCGCGCTCGTCTTCTTCCTCGCCGAGCGCTGGTTCGCTTCCTACGGCTCGGTCTACTTCGTGGCGCTCGGCCTCCTGACGCTCGCCACCGCCCTGTTTGCGCCCAAGGGCATCTGGGGCCTGGTCTCGCAGCGCTGGGACATGTCCTGGTTTCCGACCGGCCGGCGCCTCGCCAACCCCCTTCGCAGCTGAGGTGCCGTCATGAAGGCCGCCATTTTCGATGAGGTCGGAACCCCCTTGCGCATCGGCGACATGGCCGATCCCGCGCCGGGGCCGGACGAGGTGGTCCTGCGGGTGGAGGCCTGCGGCATCTGCGGCAGCGACCTTCACATGACCCACGATCCCGAGCCGTTCGGCCTTCTCGCGCCCTTCGTCCTCGGTCACGAGATCGCGGGCGAGGTCGTCGCCCTGGGCGCCGAGGTGGCGGACCTGCGCGAGGGGGACCGCGTCGCCGTCGCGCCAATGCGCGGCTGCGGCCATTGCGACGCCTGCCGCGAAGGGGACCCCGCACGCTGTTCCGCCATGACGCTGATCGGCGGCGGCTATGCCGAGCGTGTTCTCGTCGCCGCGCGGCAATGCCGGGTGCTGCCGGACGACGTGGCAACGGCCGATGGCGCGCTGGCCGAGCCGCTCGCCGTCGCGCTCCATGCCGTTCTGCGCTCGCAGATGAAGCCCGGCGCGCGCGTCGCCATTCTCGGTGCCGGTCCGATCGGCCTTCTCGTGGCCTTCTGGGCGCGGCGGCTGGGGGCGAACCGTGTGGCGATCGCCGATCTCAACACCCATCAGCGCGAGCGGGCGCTGCAACTCGGGGCGACCGGCTTCGCGCTGTCGAACGAGCGGCTGACGGAAAGCCTCGCGGAACTCTGCGGCGGCGCGCCCGACATCGTGTTCGAATGCGTCGGCCGTCGCGGCCTGATCGAAGCCGCCATGCGCGCGGTGCGCCTGCGCGGCACGGTGGTGGGCGTCGGCCTGTGCCTCGGCGGCGACGAATGGAACCCGTTCGTCGCGCTGTCGAAGGAAGCGAACCTCGTCTTCTCCGCTTTCTTCCACCACGGAAACGAGTTCGGCATGGCGATCGAAGCGCTGCGCGGCGGCGGTCCCCAGGCGCTCATCACCGACCGGATCGGCCTTTCGGCGGTCCCCCGGGTTTTCGAAGATCTGCGACGGCGCACCGGGACGTGCAAGGTGCTGATTCAACCTGCCAAGGCTTGAGGAGACGACCAACATGACGGTTGCGTTCGAAACGCTTCGCTTCGAGATCGACGGGGTCGAAACGGTGGTGAAGGCGATCGGCCAAGGCCCGACCCTTCTCTATCTCCACGGCGCGGCGACGCTCGAAGGCTTCGACTTCGCGGCCGCGCTGGCCGATCGGTTCCGCGTTCTGTGCCCGAGCCATCCCGGCTTCGGCTTCTCGGGCGATGCGCCTGACGTGTCGGGCATGACCGACATGGTGCTGCATTACCTGAACCTTCTCGACAGGCTCGCTCTGCCCGAGCCGCCCCATCTGATGGGCTTTTCCATGGGCGGCTGGATGGCGAGCGAACTCGTCGGCCTCGCGCCCGAACGCTTCGGCAAGGTCGTGCTCGTGTCCCCGGCCGGTCTCAACGATCCGGCCTATCCCGCGACGGATCTCGCCGCCGTCCAGCCACAGGCGCTTCCGGCCTATCTGTCGCACGACCCGTCCGTGGCTCTTGGCTACTTCCCCGATGGTTCGGACGAGGCGGCCGCGCAGCGCTTCGGCGCGGACCGTGCGCGCGAAGGCGCGGCGGTCGACCGCCTCACCGCGCCCTTCGGCATGGGCCACCCGAACCTCGCACGCTTTCTGCGGCGCATCCGCCAGCCCGCCCTCGTCGTGTGGGGCACGAACGACCGGCTGCTGCCGGCGGGGCAGGCGGACGTCTGGGCTGCGGCGCTGCCCGACGCGCATGTCCTCCTGGAGGAAGGCGCCGGGCATCTGATCCTGCAGGAGCGGCCTGATGTCCTGCAACGAATTGGCGACTTCCTCGACGAGGCGTCCTGACACAAAAGCGGAGGATACGATCATGAACAAACCCATCCATCACAGCTATTGGGGCTCGAGCGTCGATCATCGGCAGCTCCTCGACAAGGTCGCCGAGATCGGCCCGCTTCTGGAAGCCAATGCCGAGGCGGACGAGGCGAATGGCGAGCTGACCGCCGACAGTTTCGAGGCGCTCAAGCCGTTGCGCATGTCCCACGCGCTGGCCGCCGAGGCGCTGGGCGGGGCCCAGTTTCGCCCGACGCAGGTGTTGGAGCTTCTGGAAGCCATCACCTGGCATTCCGGCGCGGCGGGCTGGGTCTCGATGGTCCACTGCTGCATCGGCGCGATGTCGGCGGCCTTCCTGCCCGACAGCGCGGTGGAGCGCCTGTTCGGCCCCGGCACCGACAATCGCTTCTCCGGCCAAGGCGCACCGCTCGGCTTGTTGACGAAAGTCGAGGGCGGCTACCGCCTGACCGGAAAGTGGAGCTACGGCAGCGGCTTCAGCCACGCCACCTATTCCCACAGTGCCGCCTTTCTCGACGACGGGACGGGCAAGCCGGCCAAGGACGCGGACGGCAACGCCCTCATCCTGTGCGCCCATGCGCCGATATCCGAACATGACAAGCTCGGCAACTGGGACGTGCTCGGCCTCAACGGCACGGGGAGCATCGACTACGCGGCCAACGACGTCTTCATTCCCGACGATCTGGTGTTCCCGATCCAGACGGCGGTTCCGCAGCGCCAGAGGGAGCTTTTCAGCCTCGGCGTCGTGGGTCTTGCCGCGATCGGCCACACCGGCTGGGCGATGGGGCAGGGCCGACGGATGCTGGACGAGATTGCGAGCTTCGCCCGCTCCAAGTCCGGGCGCGCCGGTCTGATCGGCGAAAGCGAGAAATTCTGGTACGATTACGCCCGCCTTGAAGCCCGCTACCGCGGCGCCCGCGCCTTCGTCTTCGAGGTCTGGCGCGACGTCGAGGCCACGGTGGAAGCGGGCCATCCGGTTTCGACACGCCAGATCAGCCTCGTTCATCTCGCCAAGTCCGAGATCCACGAGGTCGGCGTCGATGTCTGCACCTTCGCCTACCGCGCCGCCGGCGGCGCGTCGCTGCGCGCGGGAACCCTCCAGCGTACCTTCCGCGAGATGATGGTGGGCGCCAATCACTTCACCATCGCGCCCGGCATCGTGACCTCGGCGGGCCGCAATATCGGCGGGCTCTGGCCCGATCGCGTCTGGCGCTTCTACGACCTCGTCGAACCGAAGTGAGCCCTTGGCCCGGCGCGGGTCGCCGGGCCACCCCTTATGTCCAATGCGAGACAAGGCCGATGAACCAGCAGTCCAAGATGTCCGACGCCTTTCGCACGGCCTTCCGCCACCATCCGGCCGGCGTTGCCGTCGTGACGGCCGATCCGGGCGACTGCCCGGTCGCGCTGACGATCTCGTCGCTGATCTCGGTCAGCGCGGCTCCTCCGGTGATCGCCTTCTCCTTGTCGGCGCGCTCGAACTCCACCGAGCCCCTGCTGCGCGCCGAAACCATGGTCGTGCATTTTCTGCGCTATGCCGATCTCGATCTCGCCCAGCTCGGCGCGTCGAGCGGCGCGGAGCGCTTCGGCGGGGCCGTGCCCTGGGAGCGGCTGCCGACCGGCGAGCCACGCTACACCGGCGTCGGCACCTGGTTCCGCGTCCGCAAGCTCGGCCTCCTTCCGGTCGAAGGGGCGACGCTGGTGGCGGCCGAGCTCCTTGAGGGCGAGGTGGGCTCGGACGGGGACGCTTCCGACATCGACGCTCTCGTCTATCAGGACCGCCGCTGGCACCGCCTCCAGAAGGGCGTCGACGCCTCGGCGCACCTCTGCGACCTGTCCCATTTCCTCTAGATGTTTGATCCCGGGGTTTGATGGTGTGACCCTTTCCGTAGAATGGAAGGAGGCACTATGGGGCAGGTACGTCACGGCAGCGCCATGACCATGCACGCCACCCGCCGGCGCACGAGCCGGGTCCGGCGAGTGACCTGCCGTCTGAAGGCAGGGGGCCGATCGTCCGGAGCCCGCGCCACCGACCGCATACGAGCCTCGGCAGTTTGAACCCCGGCCGAGGTCGCGGACTAACTCAGAACAGCCCGAGAACTCTCATGACGCCTGGGCCAAAGTCCGGGGCAGGACCACTGGGGCAAGTCGGCTTACGGAGGACCGACCCTTCAGCTGGCTCTCGTTCGATGACGTCCCGCTGGTTTCAACGTCGGACACCTCATGATGCACAGGAGCAGAGGTGGTCTCCTCGTCCAGCGTGAAGAAGCTGACATGCTCGCTGAGATGGGCGGCCTCCGTGGACAGTTGCTCGGCGGTCGCCGCCATCTCGTTGGCGGCCCCGGCATTGTTCTGCGTCACGTGATCGAGCTGCTGAATCGCCTGATTGATCTGTTCGATGCCGACGGACTGCTCGCGGCAGGCCGCCGAAATCTCGGCCACCAGATCAGCCGTACGCCTGATGTCGGGCACCAACCGGCTCAGCATGTCGCCGGCTTCCTCGGACCGAACGAGCGTCGAGTTCGATAGGTCGCTGATTTCCATCGCGGCCTCCTGGCTCCGCTCGGCCAGTTTTCTCACTTCCGAAGCGACCACCGCGAAGCCCTTCCCGTGCTGCCCCGCCCGCGCCGCCTCGATCGCCGCGTTCAAGGCAAGAAGGTCGGTCTGACGCGCGATCTCGCGGATGATCGCGATCTTTTCAACGATGATCCGCATCGCTTCCATCGACTCCACCACGGCCGTGCCCGTGCGCTCCGCGCTGGCATTGGCCTGGATGGCGATCTTCTCGGTCTGCGAGGCATTGTCGGCATTCTGCCGAATGTTACCCGCCATCTGCTCCACGGCGGCCGTGGCCTGCTCGGACGCCGCTGCCTGCTCGGTCGATCCAGCGGACAATTGCTCGGCTGTCTCAGCAGAATGCGTCGATCCGGCGGAAACGCTGGTGGCCGATATTTGAGCGGCCTGCAGCGCCCGGACCAGATTGGTCCGCATGCGCTCCGTCAGGATCTGCAACTCGCCGCTCAGACGTCGCGAGCCGTTCGAGTGAGTGGACCGCAGGTCGCCCTCGGCAAAACGGCTGATCTGGGCAGAGACGAAGCGCAAAGGCGCGATAGCCTTCCGGTTGAAGAAGAGGAGGCCGCCCAGAAAGAGAGCGAGGGACATGGCGGAGACGAGGCTGGAGAGGATCAGGAGGGAATGCGTCTTCTCCGCAGCCTTCTGCTCCTTCTCTCGGGCATAGGTGGTGGCATCTTTCACGAGACTGTCGACGGCGGCCGCATGCTGACTGAACGTCTGCCCGAGAGCCTCGAAAGCGGTGTCGATTTGCGCCGCATCTCCCGACCGGATGGCAGGAAGAGCCTGAGTATCCAGCACCCTCCAGAACTCCCGAGACGTCGCCTGAACAGGGCCGAGCAGCGCCGTCTTCAACTGACTGGCGAGTTCGTGCGAGCCCCAATAGGCGTTCCGCTCCGTGTAACTGGCGCGCGCGGCCTCGATCGACTTCAGGATCGGATCGAGATCGCCTTGAGAAAATCTCGCCTGAAACGCCAGTCGATAGGCTCCCGACAGGAAGAGGGGCGGCGGCAGGATGTCGGCTTGAAGATCTCGCCCGGCAATAATGCGATCGTAGTTTTCGCTGCCAATTCGTAAGTTAAGGAATGCATATGTTTGCGTGCCGAGCGCTGCGGCAAACAGGAACGTCACAAACGCTCCGAAAATAAGAAGCATCTTAGAGGCGGACAAAGCCAGGAACCTTATTTAATAGGAACAATAACTGCCGATTGCTGCGAGAAGAATATTGCTTTGCCGGTTAAGCAAATTCTATTCGGTCCGAAAATCAGTGCGCTGAGGTTAAGAAGGTTCTGATTTTAACTCATGATTATGAATATGACCGAATTGAAAGAACCGAAAGTCCTAACTCCTCGTCTGAAGCAAACGAGATGAAAGGTCCCAGATGGGTCGATGTTTCTGGCGACTCGTCCCACCAAGGCTCGTAGAGCGCTCCTGAGACGGGTCCGCGCGTCTCCGCACCGATCGCGTCCGGGGCTGCCGAAGGGCGGACGGCACGGCTACCGCCTGTTGGCAATCGGTGCAGCCGTGCCCCCATCTCATGATGGGGACTGTCACGCATTCTGTGCGGGAAGCCCAGTCTTTGTCAGGGGCCGAAGCGGTTCCCGAAGGCGACAGCGAACTGCGTCTTGGCCTCGATCTGGCGGCGCGGAGGGCGGTTTCATTCCTCGGCGGGACGGTTGAGGACGAGGTATGGCCGCTTCAAAGCGGCATCGTCGTTGGGGACGTGGCTGCGTGTACCGGCAGCAGGTCTCAGCTGCAAGTGCAGCGCCTCAAAGGCGTTCGGGGCGAATGGATGTATCGCTACCGCGCGATCGGCGACGGCGGCGAGACGCTGGACTTCCACCTCTCGCAAACCCGCACGACAAAGTCGGCCAAACAGGTCCCGAGCAAGGCTGCGAACCGTTCGCCGCATCATCGGCCATGGATGATGTCGAGCGACTGGAACCGGGCTTACCTTGAGCCGATCGGCTCTTCTCCCCCGCGCCCTTCGACATCGTGGGGCAGGTCGTCACCTGGATCAGCGATCCCAGCTTCTACCACCCTGTCGGCATCACGCTGAGGGAAACGGTGCTCGAATGCCCATGTCGATCCAACATTGCAGCTTTGTCCGCTCCCCCTTCCCGAGAGCGGCCTGATCGCTCTCGGCCCAATTACATCAGCGCAGGAGCGCCGGGTCCATCAAGCGCTCATGCGCTCGAAGCTTTGATGGTCGTCCAGCTCGAGAGCGAAGCCTGGGCCGGTTTCGGTCCGGGCCTTGGACATGGCTCTGGCGGCCGGTTTCGCGGTCGGCTTGGCTTGCGCCGATGTCACGCTGGTGTCCGCCTTTCGCTGCGCGGAGCGAACATCGTCTGGCGCCGCTGCCGGCTCGTTGCGGCTGGAGGGGGCCAACCTGAAGAAGCTGGCGCTCTGTTGGAGACGGCTGGCCTCTGCCGAAAGCTGGGACGCGGTGGCTGCCATCTCGTTGGCGGCGCCCGAGTTCGATTGGGTCACTTGGTCCAGCTGCTGGATGGCCTGGTTGATCTGATCGATGCCGACCGACTGCTCGCGGCATGCGGCGGAAATCTCGGACACGAGATCGGCTGTGCGCTGGATATCCGGCACCAGCGCATCCAGCATCTGCCCGGCTTCTTCGGAGGTCAGCAGCGTCTGCGACGACAGAAGGCCGATGTCGCGAGCCGCCTCCTGGCTCCGCTCGGCGAGCTTTCGCACTTCCGAGGCCACGACCGCGAACCCCTTGCCATGGGTGCCGGCACGGGCCGCCTCGATGGCCGCGTTCAATGCCAGAAGGTCGGTCTGGCGGGCGATTTCCTGAACCACCGATATTTTCTCGGCGATCGTGCGCATGGCCTCGACCGAGGCGGCAACGGCCGAGCCGGTCTTGCGAGCGCTCGTCGAGGCCTGCACGGCAATTTTCTCGGTCTGCCCGGCATTGTCGGCATTCTGCCGCACGTTCGCGGCCATCTGTTCGATCGCGGCGGAGGCTTGTTCGGAGGCGGCAGCCTGTTCGCTCGATCCCGACGACAGCTGCTCGGCGGTTGCCGCCGACTGCGACGAACCGGACGCCACTTGGCCCGACGATGATGTCACGGTCGAAGCGACTTCGCCAAGCTTGACGCTCATGGCGTTCATGGCGCGCAGGAGATCGCCGATCTCGTCCGAACTGCTGGCGGACACGCGCTGGGACACGTCGCCCTGACCGATCGCGTCGGCCAAGTCTACCGCACGCCCCAGCCCGCGCGAGATCGACAAGGCGATCCAGGTCGCGGCACTGGCGCCCAGCGTGATGCCACCTGCGATCAGGCAGAGGAGCCAGAGACGCGTCGTCCGGTAGCTTCGATCGGAATCGGCGAGGAAGTTTCTCGCCTGGTCACCGGCCGCCGCGTTCAACTCGTCGAGCCGCTTCGAGGCGGCGGCCGCCATGGGGATCTGTTTCGTGTTGGCCAGATCGCTGGCTTTGGCAAGCCAGTTGTCGACGCCGATATCGGCCGCCGCGCGCATCGTCTGGAATGTTTGGGCCCAGGTCGATTGCAGGGCCTGCATGCGGGCCGTTTGCTGGGGGAGGCGCCCTGTCAGCTCGCCGATTGCCGCCTTGATCGTCCCATCGAGCTCGTTCAACCGCTGGCTGGCATTCGCAATCTGAGCGTCGTCATCATAAGCGAGGGCTTCTGCCATCTGGATGCGCGCGTCCAGAACGAGGGTCGCAATGCGTTGGATGGCTTCCGGCGGCGACACGGTCGCGGTCGCCGAAGCAGGCACGACCGCTGCCCGCAGGTCCGCCAGCTGGCGGTTGATGTCCCCGATGGGCGCTTCGCTCCGAACAAGGCCGCTGATGGTGGCGCTCGGGTCGGCCTTTTTTCCCAATGCGAATGTCTCGTCGGAAACCGATTTGAGGTCGTGCAACAGCGGCTCGATGTCCTTGAAGGCTTCGCGCCCTTCCGGCGACATACTCCGCAAAACGTCCTTCAGGTTCGTCTCGACGTTCAACCAGTTCCGGTCATATTCCGCGCCCGTCTGCTTCAGGATTTCAGCGTCGGACGTGAAGAACGATGTCAGGATGTCTCGACGGATGGTTGCGAGGTTGGTCTGGATTTGGTTGGCGCTCTGCACCTGAACGAAGGGACGCTCCGAAAATGCTTTCAGCATATCGTTCGTGGAGGCGACCGAGGCGAGGCCGAAGTATCCGACCGCGCCTGTGACGCACAGGATCGTCCCGAAGCTCGCGGCGAGCTTCAGCTTCATATTCAGGCGCATGGCAATCGTCCGAGGTCCAGAAAATCCGATTGCCATACTGATGCGGGGATGGTTCAAATTTGCTGAACATTTTATCGTAAGCGATCTTTCAGGCTACCTTCGCCGACGGGAGCCTTTTGCTCGTCGCCACCGAGCCGTTCCGACCAAGGGCAAGCGTGCGGGCCGTTCGAGAGATCGGCGAAGCGTGAGCCGCAAAGCCCAAGCCTAAAGCTTCGAACAGGCCGGTCGATGCTTCTCCTGCACCTTCCGCGCAAGGGCGAGAAACACATTCGCCATCCCTTCGTACATCTCACCGAGCTCGATCGGGACAGTGTCCAAGGTATCCAGATCGGCTCCGATAGCCGCGGCTGCGACTTCCGTGATTTCGCAAATCTGCGAACTGAGTGCGACCACTTGGGCCGCGCGCGACTGCGCTGCGCTCGGCTCTGAATCGGCGTGAAAGCTTTTGCATTTTGCGACCATCTTCCTCTCCGTAATCAGGGATTACAATTTGGAGACCTAAGATTACCTGAGGCTTAAAGTCAGGATGCAAACATTACGGTTTGCGAGAATGACGGAGAGACCTGTCGCAAGGCGTCGGCATGGTGCTGGCGTGCCGCCCAAGTGCTACGCTGGCACCGCGCGCCTGACATCACACTCCCTTACCCCATCTCGTTATGCTGTCACGCGCTGCGTTTCGCAGCGTCGGAGGATGATCGCAGACGCGCTCGCGACGCGGACCCATGACATTTGAACGATGTCGTTCACGTCTGGAACACCAGCCGCGACAAATGCCCCTCGTCGCCGTTCCGGTGAGACGCTAGGTGACGCCTCGCACGAGATGTTTTTGCTGTAGAATATATCTATTGCCTGAAAGTTTGCCTCTATGCGTATCACCATCAAGTCGCGTCTTGCCCTCAGCTTCGGGGCATTGCTCGTTTCCACCGCCACCATCAACGCCTTGAGCATCCACGCCCTCACGCGCGCTGGGCAAACCGGCTATGACAGCACGCAGCTCGCCTTGTTCGGCGCCATTGCCGGCGTCATGGTTCTGGGCATCGGGCTGGCCGCCTGGATCATCCATTCCCTGAACGGCGGCCTTCGCCAGCTGGCCGAGAACATGGATCGCATCGCGAGCGGGGATCTGTCTCAACGCATCGTCCATTCGCGCCAGAACGAACTCGGCGATCTCCTGACGCGCCTGTGCCAGACGCGCCTGCGGCTGTCGGGAACGGTTCATGCCGTGCAGGGCGCGGCGATGCAGGTCGCCGCCGGCTCGCAGCAGTCCTCCGCCACGGCCGCTCAACTCTCCTCGGGCTCGACCGAGCAAGCGGCGGCCTCGGAGCAGGCCTCGGCAGCCATCGAGGAGATGAGCGCCAACCTTCGCCAGACCGCCGACAACGCCGCGACGACCGAGACGATGGCAGCCCATGCCGCCAGGGATGTCGGCACGACCGAGTCCGCGGTGGTGCAATCCACCCAGGCCATGCGCGAGATTGCCGAGAAGATCGCCCTGGTGCGCGAGATCGCCCGGCAGACCGATCTTCTGGCGCTCAACGCTGCGATCGAGGCGGCCCGCGCGGGGCAACACGGCAAGGGTTTTGCGGTCGTTGCCTCCGAGGTGCGCAAGCTCGCCGAGCGGGCGCAGAAGGTGGCGTCCGAGATCGGAGACCTGTCGAGCCGAACGCTGGCCGTGGCCGAGGACGCCGGCTCGCGCCTCGAACGCCTTGTTCCCGACATTCGCCGGACGGCCGAACTGGTGTCGGAGATTTCGGCGGCCTGCCGCGAGCAGTCGGTCGGCATCGAGCAGATCAACCAGGCGATCGGCCAGTTGGATCAGGTGACGCAGGCCAATGCCGGTGCCGCCAACGAAATGGCGGCAACCTCCGAACAGCTATCGGACCAGGCGGGGCGGCTGGAGGATCGCATGGCGATCTTCCGTCTCAACGACGGCGAAGCGCGGGTCATTCTGGCGGGTATCGAAGCGGGCCGTGACGGAAACGGACTTCAGGCCCTGGCGGAGGCGTTTGCGGCCGGAAAGCCGGAAATCGCGCCCTTGAAGTCTACCCCGTCAAAGCCGGCCCTGCCCATGGCTGCTTGACCCCGGCCATGGCCGAGATGGGTGATGGCTGCCGGTCCGGTTCGGGGCGCTAGAAAGAGGTGAGCGGGTGACAGACTCTCGGCCGCTCCCGCTTCCTTGCCACCTCGAGGGAATGCGTCGAGACTGATCCCGCTTGCTGTTCTTCACCGCCCGTCGAATTTTCGCCCGCGTCTTTACTCCGCCTTGGGGATATCCCGAAACGACATGGAGGGCTCATCCGATAGAGAGGCAACGTAAGGTTTTCCGCCCTTACCTTGCACGCATCGAATATCGAGCTTGGGAGAGCCGAATCTATGGCCCTGCCGCACCATCTCGCGCAACGTTTGCGCTCCGCCCGTACGTGGATTGCGCTCGGCATCCTCGCCCCCATCGGCATGGTGATCATGTCAGGCATGATGCTGCTCGACTTGCGTCGCGATGCCTGGACCATGGCGGACCAGACCTCGAAGAACCTGATGCAGGTCATCGAACGGGACATTGCTCGTAACGTCGAGATCATCGACCTGTCCTTACGGGCTGTCGTCGATAACCTGAAAGCGCCCGGCGTGGCCGAGAGCACGCCCGAACTCCGGCAGCTCATCCTGTTCGACCGAGCCTCGACAGCTCCCGATCTCGGCGCAATGATCGTCTTGGACGAGAACGGTGATAGCATCATCGACGCCGCGTCCGTGCCGCCGCGCAAGCTCAACAACGCCGACCGCGACTATTTCCAAGCGCATAAGGCCAACCCCAAGCTTGGACT
Organism: Aureimonas sp. N4; assembly: GCF_001463925.1. Classification (NCBI taxonomy): domain Bacteria; kingdom Pseudomonadati; phylum Pseudomonadota; class Alphaproteobacteria; order Hyphomicrobiales; family Aurantimonadaceae; genus Aureimonas; species Aureimonas sp. N4. Next base: position 33,644 of record NZ_BBWS01000053.1, read on the forward strand.
TGTCATCAGTAAGCCGCTGATCTCCCGTCTGACAGGAGACCGCGTCGTCGTATTGAGCCGCCGCATCGACAAGCCGGATGGTTCGTTCGGCGGAATTGTTCTCGCAAGCCTGAAATTGTCCTACTTCAGCTGTCTCTTCGACCAGATCGGCCTCGGCAAGGACGGCGCGATCAACCTTTATCTGCGCGATGGCACACGTTTGATGCGCCATCCCTTCGTGGAAGAAGACATCGGCGTGAGCATCGCCGGCACGGACAACTTCGACCGGTTCGTACGCGAGCGCCGAGGGTCCTTCGTTGGCACATCCGTGCGCGATGGCGTGGAACGCCTCTATAACTTCACGCAGGTCGGCGAATGGCCGCTGGTTCTGAACGTCGCCCTCTCAACCCATGAAATCGAGGTTGCATGGGGAGTGAAGGCGCTTGTCATCGGCGGGGTCATGCTGATCCTTTGCGGACTGACCGTGCTGCTCTCGCTGCTATACGGCCGGGACCTGAGACGCCAAGCCGCCATGCAGGCGGAGCTGGCCGAACTGTCGCGCACCGACGATTTGACGGGACTTCCGAACCGACGTCGGTTCGAGGAGACCTTTGAGGGCCTGTGGGCGGGTGCGAAGCGGACCGGCCGGTCGTTCTCTCTCCTTGTCGTCGATGCCGATCACTTCAAGCGATACAATGACCGCTATGGGCACGCGGTCGGCGATGAGGTTCTCAAGGGGATCGCCGCCTGCCTGAAGGGCAGCGTTCATCGGCCGGATGATCTTGTTGCCCGCGTTGGCGGCGAAGAGTTCGCGATCCTCCTGGCGGAGACCGATATCGAGGGCGCCTCCCGCATCGCGGCCAAGCTTCACGAGGCCATCGCGTCATTGGCGGTTCCGTCGGCCGGCCTTGGCGCGGGCGCGGTCACTGTGAGCGTGGGGCTCGCTGTCGGACCGGCTGGCATTGCATCGCCTGACGCGCTTTACCAAAAGGCGGACGCGGCTCTCTATGCCGCGAAGGAAGGTGGACGCAATCAGACCCGGTTCGCGCCGAGGGATCGAAAGAATACGGGTGTTGTCTCCGCACTCCGCTCGGCTCATGCCTAATTGAACTTGCCCCGACCATCGGAACCCAGGCTGCTCCGCGACAACAGCCCGGGCACTCGCTCAAGTCCGCTTCCGATCACGCTGCAAACCTCTTCGTTCGGCGAGGTCGGGTCGGAACCGGACGGCCTCTTTCGAGAGATGGCGCTCGGCCTGCATCTCCCCGTGGTGGGCCAGCACATAGAGTGTGCCAAGATGGACGCTCACGGATCGCCGCGGCGATCGAAGCGGGCCGTCTGCGGACAGCTTCACTGGTGGAAAGGCCGCTGTCGGCTTCGGGACGCGATGTGCAGGTTCGCAGGGCGCTGACTTGTTCACGGCCTCGGGCGCCGAGACGGCCCTTCCACCATCCTCCCGACCTGCCGTGCTATCACGACAGAAGCGTCTCGCGTTCGCGCCGCGAGCCCGCCATGCGAGCCTTGGCGGCTGCGATGGCGGCATCCGGGGCCGAGTGGGGGGAGCCGGCATCGAAGGGGGGAGCGGGGTCGTATTCGAGCGAAAGCTGGATCGTTTCGGCCTCCTCACGGCCGAGAAGTTCGGCGACGACGGTGAGGCCGAAATCGATGCCCGAGGTCACGCCGCTGGCGGTGATGACCGACCCGTCCCGCACGACCCGTTCCGCGACCGTCGCATCGGCGCGGCGCACGAGCCCGTCTGACGGAAAGCCCTCACAGCCCTTTCGGCATCCAGCGCCGCCGTGTCCAGACGGCGAGCGCGGCGACGAACAGAACCGCGCCGGCCAAGCAGGCGAGAAGGCGATGGTGAAGGCGGAGCTGGCCGAAGGCCGCTTCGATGCCGTTGCCGAACCAGTATCCGGCCGAGACGAAGACCAGCGCCCAGGTCGCGGCGGCAAGCGCATTGATGAGGAGAAAGCGCGCGGTCGAAAGCTGCGTGGTTCCGATGGCGATCGGGCTCACCGTGCGAAAGCCGTAGATGAAGCGGAAGCCGAAGGTGAAGAGAAGTGGCCGCTTCTCGAAGGCGGCGAGAGCCTTGGCGAAGAAGGGACGCTGGCTGACGCGCCGCACGAAGCGCGCCTGACGGAAAAAGCGTCCGCACAGAAAGAAGATCTGGTCGGCCACGAAGGAGCCGAGGGCGACGGTGACGAGGGTCGGCCAGAAGCCGAGCGTGCCGCTATGGGCGATCACGCCCGCCAGGATCGCGACCGTCTCCCCTTCGAGGCCCGCCCCCAGGAAAATCGCGGGCAATCCATATTGGGCGACAAGGGTCTCGATCGTCATGCGTCCATCACCGGCTGGCGTGCGACCACGGCACGCAGACCCGGCAAGCCGCGCCGACCCAAAGGGTTCCATTGGGGGGTATGATGGATGGAGGGAGACCGTGAGGGACGCCTCGCCCCGCTTCGGCTGGCGGAGGGGCCGGGCACGGAGCCACCCGTCTGCTTTCCGCTGACATGGGGAAAGACGCCGAAGCCCTCGGAACCGGGGACGGAACCCTTCGGGCCGGTCCGCCAGTGCTTTTCGGTCCGCCTGCGCCTTCGCCCGGTCGGCATCGTTGGCGACGCTCGGGCCTCGCGCGGCATCGGCTCCACGCCCGGGCGAGCCACAAGTCTCGCCTGTCCTGACGGACTGCCCCGCGCAAACGCTCCCGACGAACAAGCGAACGGGGTTGAGCGAGGGGACGGAGGGACGATCGTGGGGCGATGCCGGAACGGATGCGCCGTGCCGAGCCCAGATGGTTCGGGACAGGAGGCGCGGGTCCCGACGGGGCTGTGCTTGCCGCACGGCCCCGCCGAATGCCCGATCAGTTGCCGTCGGTGAACGTATAGGCGCAGATCTTGTTGCCGGCGGGATCGCGCAGATAAGCGGCATAGGCGCCCGGAAGATGGCCGCGCGGACCGGGCGCGCCTTCGTCCGTGCCGCCCGCGCCCAGCCCGGCGCTGTGGAAGGCGTCCACTTCTGCCGTGGTCTTGGCCGCGAAGCCGATCGTCACGCCGTTGCTGGTCGGCGCATTGCCATTCCCAGGCTTGGCGACGATGAAGGCCGGCTTGTCCCGGCCATAGAGCACCCAGCCGTTGCCGAAGGGTCCGAGATTGTTGACGCCGAGCGCGCCCAGCGCGGCGTCGTAGAACGCGGTCGAGGTCGCGACATCGGTTGCGCCGATCATCACATGCGAAAAGACGTCGTTTCCAGAAATCACGGCCATCGCTTTTTCTCCCATTCGGAACGCGGCCGCGCAGACGCGCCGTGCCCCTGTGAACCCATTCCGGCGTCATAAGGCCGGGCGCTCGATCCACCGCGCTCAGCGGAGGGCGGATCGATGCGCGACTGTGACCCCGGTTTGCGCCGGGAGACAGCACGGACCCGCCATGGAAAGGCGATGAATGCGTCATGGGGCGAAGAGAGTGGCGAAGGCTGGCCGGAGCTTCGGGTGGCGAGGGCGCGTGACGGCCGGCTCGCCGCAGCCTCGCGCGCCCGCCGATACCCGGCGGACGCGCGTCGTCATCGGGCCGTGTCAGCGGGCGCGGGGGCCGAGCAGGTGCAGCGGGGTGCGATAGGTCTCGCGCGCCGTGAAGGCCGAGATCGCCGCGATCACCGAGGTGATGGTGACGAAAATGGCCACGGGATGCCAGCCGGTCGGTCCCGTGCCCTGGATGGCGGCGGCGATGGTGGGCGCGAAGCCGCCGAGTGCGAAGCCGATCTGCGTGCCGATCGCCATGCCCGACAGGCGCACCCGCGTGTCGAACATCTCGCCATAAAGCGAGGGCCAGACGCCGTTGGCCGCCGAATAGACGACGCCCAGAAGCAGGATGCCGAAGACGAACATCAAGGTGACGTCGCCCGAGGAGACCGCCCAGAACATCGGCCAGACGGTGGCGGCCGAGCCGAGCGCGCCGAAGATGAAGACGGGGCGGCGGCCGATCCGGTCGGCCAGGATGGCCCAGAGCGGAATGGCGGCGAGCGCCACGAGATTGGCCGAGATCAGGACGAGCAGCGTGGTGGCCTGCGGAATCTTCGCCTCGCGCACGGCATAGGCCAGAACGTAGTTCGCGCCGATCGTGCTGACCACCGAAACGAGCGCGGCGAAGACGACGCGCAGGACATCGCGCCATTGCTCGCGGAACAGCGTGACGACGGGCGCGCGCTCCGTCTTGTTCTCCTCGCTCTCGAAGGCCGGGGTTTCGGGCAGGGTGCGGCGAACCCAGAAGCCGACCGCGACCACGAGGGCGCTCAGAAAGAACGGGACGCGCCAGCCCCAGGAGAGAAGCTGGTCCTCCGGCAGGGCGGTGATCGGCAGGAATACGAGATTGGCGAGGATCAGCCCGGCCTGCGTGCCCGACAGGGTGAAGCTGGAGAAGAAGGCGCGCCGATGCGCCGGCGCGTGTTCCAGCGTCATGGAATTGGCGCCCGCCTGCTCGCCGGCGGCCGAGATGCCTTGAAGCAGGCGTGCCACGACCAGCATGGCCGGAGCCCAGATGCCGGCCTGCGCGTAGGTCGGCAGGCAGCCGATGATGAAGGTCGAGAAGCCCATGAGGAGAAGCGTGAAGGTCAGAACCTTCTTGCGGCCGAACTTGTCGCCGACATGGCCGAGCACGACCGCCCCGATCGGGCGCGTGATATAGGCGACGCCGAAGGTCGCGAAGGACAGCATCAGCGCCGCCTGCGGGTTTTCAGACGAGAAGAAGAGCTTGGGAAAGATCAAGGACGCGGCCGCGCCGTAGATGAAGAAGTCGTAGTATTCGACGGCGCTGCCGATCCAGCTGGCGAGCGCCGCCTTGCGGGGGGCCTGCATCTCGTGCGGATGCGCCCCGGCTGTGGCCGATCGCGCCGAGCTTGATCGCACCGAGCTTGCCTCAGATATCATGGTTGTTCCTCCTCTCGGTGGTGTGTCGGACCCGGCCCGTGGCTCTCCCAGCCTGACGGGGCGCGGGACGTGATGTCAGCTGGCGCTGGTCATCTCGGTGAAGTGGCGGCGCATCCGCTCGGCGTCGGGGTCAAGGCCGGTGAAGAGCCGGAAGGCTTCCACCGCCTGAAACACCGCCATGCCGCCGCCGTCGAGCGTTTGGCAGCCGAGCGCGCGCGCCGTGCGTAGAAGCTCGGTTTCGAGTGGGAAATAGACGATTTCCGCCACCCAGAGGCCGGAATGCAGCCAGGCAGCCGGCAGCGGCAGACCCGGCAGCTTGTCCATGCCGGTGGGCGTGCAATGGGTGAGGCCGGTGGCAGCGGCCAGATCGGCCTGAAGATCACCGGCCGCGCGGGCGCGGCCCGCGCCGAAGCGCTCGCAGAGCGAAGCGGCGAGGTCTTGCGCGCGGCTGGGCTCCACATCGGAGAGGATCAGCTCGCCCGTGCCCAGCGTCAGCAACGCATGGGCCACCGCCGCGCCCGCGCCGCCCGCGCCGAGCTGCACCACGCGCGTCATCGCCGCGCCGGGCAGGCCGCGCCGGAAGCCTTCGGCAAAGCCCCACCAGTCGGTGTTGTGGCCGACGCGCCGGCCCTCGCGAAGCACCACCGTGTTCACCGCGCCGAGCGCGCGCGCGTCGTCCGACAATTCGTCGAGATGGGGGATCACGGCCTGTTTGGCGGGATAGGTGATGTTGAGCCCGGCAAAGCCCATGCGCTCGGCCGCCGTCAGAAGCTCGGGCAGCGCCTCGACGCCGAGGCCGAGCGGCATCAGGTCGATCTTCTGATAAAGGACGCGCAACCCTTGCGCATCGCCCTCGCGCTCATGCATGGCCGGGGTGAGCGAGCGCTGAATGCCCGCGCCGATCAGGCCGGCCAGAACCGAACGCCCGCGCTCTGGCCCGGCGTCCTGCGTGTTCGCGTGTGACCGCTCCTGCACCAGCAGAGCCATCCGCGCCTCCCAAATGTCTCGAAAAAGGCCACGCTCCCACGGGCATGGTGCAAAATTTGTACGAACTGGTACGTTCGTGTCAAGAGCCGACGAAGGAATTGCTGTTCAGCCCTCGCCCCGGATCGTCGCGGCCACCGCGCGCAGCTCCTCCAGAAGGATCGCGGCGGAGGGCGAGGGGGCGATGCCGGCGCGCAGCGTAATGCCGACCGGCCCCTGCGTTTCCCGCGTTCCGAGGGCGAGGCGCTTGAGGGTGCCGGCGGTGAGGTCGTCCAGGACGACCCCTTCCGAAATCGCCCAGATTGCATCGCTCGTCTGGACATAGGTGCGCGAGAAGGCGAGCGACACGGTTTCGATCACGCGCGGCGGCGCGGGCAGGTTGGCGGCGGTGAAGAGCCGGTCGAGCACCGGGTGGATCACCGATCCGGGCGGGGGCAGGAGGCATTCATAGGCCGCGAGATCGCCGGGCTCGAACGGCTTGTCCGCCAGCGGGTGGCCGGCGCGCACCACGAAGACGATCGGCTCGGAATAGAGATGCTCGAAGACGAAGCCGGTCATCGCGTCGGGCTCGCCCATGCGCCCGATCACGATGTCGAGCCCGCCCTCGCGCAGCTGGCCGGCGAGATAGTCGTTCGGCCCCGTGACGATGCGCGGCACCGCGCCGAGCGAATGGGTCATGTAGCGCCGGATCGCCTCGGGCAGGAGCCGCGCCGACACGGTCGGCAGCGCGCCGACGCGCACGGGTAGGGCGCTGGGCGAGGCCGCCCCCTCCACCTCTTCGACGCCCCGCCGCAGCGCCGCGAGGCTGGCTTCCGCATGGCGCAGGAAGAGTTCGCCATAGGGCGAGAGAAACGCCCCGCCGCGCGAGCGCGACAGAAGATCGACGCCCAGAATCGCCTCGAGCTCCTTGATCGTCTTGGACACGGCCGGCTGCGTCACCGAAAGTTCGGCCGCCGCGCGCATCACGCCGCCCTGCCGCGCAACCGTGACGAAGGTTCGGAGATGTCGCAGGCGAACGGCGGAGAGGGACATCGGCATAACCTCTGAGTTATCGCTGTCGCACCAATCATCATTTTACATAAGCGATCAAGCGTCCTAGCTCTCACGTCATGTCTGGGGAGGACACGGATGGCCTTCATCACCGCCAATGGCATCGCGATCCATGCCGAGGTCGAAGGGCGCGCGGGCGCGCCTCGTCTCGTGTTTCTGAATTCGCTGGGGTCGGATCGCCGCATCTGGGGCGAGACGGTCGCGCGGCTTGCCTCACGGTTTCAAATCCTGACCTTCGACCAGCGCGGCCACGGCCTGTCCGAGACCGGGGCCGAGCCCATCACCATCCCGCTTCTGGCCGAGGACGTGACCGCGCTTCTGGACGCGCTCGGCTGGAGCCGCGCTTCGCTCGTCGGCCTCTCGATCGGCGGTCTGATCGCGCAGCACCTTGCCATCCACCATCCCGAGCGCATCGAGCGGCTCGTGCTTCTCGACACGGCGGCGCGCATCGGCTCGGCGGAGTCCTGGAACGCGCGCATCGCCGCGGTGCGCGGCGAGGGGCTCAAGTCCATTTCGGAAACCGTCCTGCGCGGCTGGGTGTCGGAGGGTTTTCCCGCCGCGCAGGCCGCCCGGTTCGCGGCATGGCGGCGCATGTTCGAGGCGACGCCGGCGGAGGGCTATGTCGGGGCCTGCGAGGCGCTGCGCGAGGCCGATTACACCGATCTCGTCGCCACCATCCGCGCGCCGACCCTGGCGCTGGCGGGAGACGGCGACCGCGCCACCACGCCCGACCTCGTGCGCGCCACGGCCGAGCGCATTCCCGGCGCGCGTTTCGAGGTGATCGCGGGTGCTGGACATCTGCCCTGTCTGGAGCGGCCCGAGGACCTTGCGGCGCTCATCGCCGCCCATGTCATGCCGAGCGAGGACGGGCAGACGAGCCGCTTCGAGGCGGGCATGAGCGTGCGCCGCGCCGTCTTGGGCGAGGCGCATGTGAACCGCGCGACGGCCGCCATCACGCCCTTCGACGCAGCCTTCCAGCGCTTCATCACGGAAGGGGCCTGGGGCTCGGTCTGGGCGCGCAGCCATTTCACGCGGCGCGAGCGCTCCATCGTCACCATCGCGCTTCTGGCCGCGCTGGGGCAGGATGACGAGGTCGCCATGCATGTGCGCGCCACCGCCAACACGGGCGCGAGCCCGGAGGATGTGGCCGAGGCGCTCCTGCATGTCGCCGTCTATGCCGGCGTTCCGGCGGCCAATCACGCGATCAAGATCGCCAAGACGACATTCACCGAGATGACATGGACCGAGCGGGAGGGCGCGGCACGATGAGCGGTTCCTATTTTCAGCGTGACCGGGACTGGCATCCGCCGGCCCTGACGCCCGGGTACAAGACCTCGATCCTGCGCAGCCCGCGCAACGCGCCTCTCTCCCTGCCGACGACGCTTTCGGAGGAAACCGGGCCGGTCTTCGGGCACGATCTCATCGGCGCGCTCGACAACGACCTGATCCGCAATTTCAGCCGAGACGGCGGCGAGGCCATCGGTCAGCGCATCGTGGTCTATGGCCGCGTCTTGGACGAGAACGCCCGGCCGGTACCCGGCGCGCTGGTGGAGTTCTGGCAGGCCAATGCCGGCGGGCGCTATCGCCACAAGAAGGAAAGCTATCTCGCCGCGATCGACCCGAATTTCGGCGGCTGCGGGCGCGCGGTCACCGATGCCGAAGGGCGCTATTCCTTTCGCACGGTGAAGCCCGGCGCCTACCCTTGGCCGAACGGCGTCAACGACTGGCGGCCGGCCCATATCCATTTCTCGGTGTTCGGCCACGCCTTCGCGCAGCGCCTGATCACCCAGATGTATTTCGAGGGCGATCCGATGATCTGGCAATGCCCGATCGTCAAGACGATCCCCGACCGGGCCGCGATCGAACAGCTCGTCGCCGCGCTCGACCGCAATGCCACGATCCCGATGGACAGTCTGGCCTATAAGTTCGACATCGTGCTGCGCGGCCGCCGCTCCACCATGTTCGAAAACCGGATGGAGGGGAACTGATGGCCCAGCGCCTCGACTACCTCAAAGAGTCGCCCTCGCAGACGGCCGGCCCCTATGTCCATATCGGCACCAACCCGAACTGGGTGGAGATCACGGGCGTCTGGAAAGACGATCTCGGCCTCGTCATCGTTGGGCCGGACACGAAAGGCGAGCGCGTCATTCTGGAGGGTCAGGTCACGGATGGCGCGGGCTCGCCGGTGCGCGACGCCCTCGTCGAGATCTGGCAGGCGGATGCGCAAGGCTTCCACAATTCGCCAGCGGAGACGCGCGGCCAGGCCGACCCCGCCTTTGCCGGCTGGGCGCGCCAGCCCCTGTCCGAGACGGACGGCACGTTCCGCTTCGAGACGATCCGGCCGGGCCGCGTGCCCTATCCCGATGGCCGGCTCCAGGCGCCGCATGTCACGGTCTGGATCGTCGCGCGCGGCATCAATCTCGGCCTCCACACGCGGCTCTATTTCGGCGACGAGGTGGAGGCCAACGCGGCCGATCCGCTCTTGAACCGCATTCCCGAACCGGCCCGGCGCGCGACCCTGATCGCGCCGCGCACGGAGAGGGATGGCCTGCCCGTCTTCCGCTTCGACATCCGCCTTCAGGGCGAGAACGAAACCGTCTTCCTGGATATGTGATCTCATGGACAAGAGCCTTTCCAGCCTCAGCGAGGCGGTCTCCGGCATCGAGGACGGGGCGACCGTCATGATCGGCGGCTTCGGCGGCTCGGGCGCGCCGATCGAGCTGATCCACGCGCTGATCGACCGGTTTCTCGCGACCGGCTCGCCGAAGAATCTCACCATCGTCAACAACAATGCCGGCAACGGCCATGTCGGCCTCGCCGCCCTGATTGAGCAGGGCATGGTGAAGAAGCTCATCTGCTCCTTCCCCCGCTCGGCCGACCCGCGCGTCTTCACCGAGAAATATCTCGCCGGCGAGATCGAGCTGGAACTGGTGCCGCAGGGCACGCTCGCCGAGCGCATTCGGGCAGGGGGCGCGGGCATTCCCGCCTTCTACACGCCGACCAGCTACGGCACGGATCTGGCCAAGGGAAAGCCGGTGGAGGAGTTCGACGGCCGGCCTTACGTGCGCGAGCGCTGGCTGAAGGCCGATGTGGCCCTCATCAAGGCGCATAAGGGCGACCGGCTCGGCAACCTCACCTTCAACAAGGCGGCGCGCAACTTCAACCCGCTGATGGCGATGGCCGCCGCCACCACGATCGTTCAGGTGTCGGAGATCGTCGAGCCCGGCGCGATCGATCCCGAAAGCGTGGTGACACCCGGCATCTTCGTGCAAGGGCTGGTGGAGGTCGCGAGCCCCGCTCAGGAAGAAGAGCTGAACCGCGCGAACGCGGTCTACCCTGCGAGGGCGGCATGAGCACCAAACTCACCTCCACCCAGATCGCCTGGCGCGCCGCGCAGGACATTGCCGACGGGGCCTATGTCAATCTCGGCATCGGCTTTCCCGAAATGGTGGCGAAGTTCCAGCCGCCCGGCCGCGAGGCGATCTTCCACACCGAGAACGGCATTCTGGGCTTCGGCGAAGCGCCAGCGGCCGGCGAGGAAGACTGGGACCTGATCAATGCCGGCAAGAAGGCCGTCACGATCAAGCCCGGCACGGCCTTCTTCCACCATGCGGATAGCTTCGCCATGGTGCGCGGCGGGCATCTCGATGTCGCGATCCTCGGTGCCTACGAAGTCGCCGAAACCGGCGATCTCGCCAATTGGTCGACCGGGCCGAAGGGCGTACCGGCGGTGGGCGGGGCGATGGATCTGGTGCATGGAGCCAAGCGCGTCGCGGTCATCACCGAACATGTCACCAAGGACGGCAAGCCCAAGCTGGTGAAGCGCTGCTCGCTGCCGCTGACGGGCGTGGCCTGCGTCACGCGCATCTATACGAGCCTTGCCGTGATCGACATCGAGAATGGGCATTTCGTCCTGCGCGAAAAGCTGCCCTCGCTCTCGCTGGACGAGCTTCAGGCCCTCACCGGCGCGGAGCTTCATCAGGACGGCCCCGTCTTCGACCTCATCGTGCCGGAGCTTTGACCATGCGCGACGCCTTTCTCTGCGCCTATCTCCGCACGCCCATCGGCCGCTTCGGCGGGGCGTTGTCCTCCGTGCGGGCCGACGATCTCGGCGCGGTGCCGCTCAAAGCCCTGATGGAGCGGCACGCCTCGCTCGATTGGGCGGCGGTGGACGACGTGATCTTCGGCTGCGCCAATCAGGCGGGCGAGGACAATCGCAATGTCGCGCGCATGAGCCTCCTGCTCGCGGGCCTGCCCGACAGCGTGCCGGGCACCACGATCAACCGCCTCTGCGGCTCGGGCATGGACGCGGTGATCCAGGCTGCGCGCGCGGTGAAGTCCGGCGAAGCCGAGCTGATCGTGGCGGGCGGCGTGGAGTCCATGAGCCGCGCGCCTTTCGTTATGCCCAAGGCCGAGACCGCCTTTTCGCGCCACGCGGAAATTCATGACACGACCATCGGCTGGCGTTTCGTCAACCCGCTGATGAAAGCGCAATACGGCGTGGATTCCATGCCCGAGACCGGCGAGAACGTCGCCGAAGACTTCCAGATCAGCCGGGAGGATCAGGACGCTTTCGCCGTCCGCTCGCAGAACAAGGCGGCGGAAGCGCAGGCCAATGGGCGGCTCGCCAAGGAAATCGTGCCCGTCACCATCCCGCAGCGCAAGGGCGATCCGAAAGTCGTGGAGGCCGACGAGCACCCGCGCGCCACCACCATCGAGACGCTGGCGAAGCTCCCGACGCCCTTCCGCAAGGGCGGCACGGTGACGGCCGGCAACGCGTCCGGCGTCAACGATGGCGCGGCGGCGCTGATCGTGGCTTCGGAAGAAGCCGCCAAGCGCCATGGTCTGACGCCCATCGCGCGTATTCTCGGCGGCGCGGCGGCGGGCGTGGCCCCGCGCATCATGGGCTTCGGCCCCGCGCCGGCCTCCAAGAAGCTCATGGCCCGGCTGGGGCTCATCGCAGCCGATTTCGACGTGATCGAACTCAACGAAGCCTTCGCCTCCCAAGGCCTCGCCACCCTGCGCGATCTTGGGCTCGCCGACGACGATGCGCGCGTGAACCCCAATGGCGGGGCTATCGCGCTCGGCCATCCGCTGGGCATGTCGGGCGCGCGCATCACCGGCACGGCGGCGCTGGAACTCCAACTGACGGGGAAGCGCCGCGCGCTCGCCACCATGTGCATCGGCGTCGGCCAGGGCATCGCGATCGCGCTGGAGCGGGTGTGATGCCCGCCCGCGCCTCGCTGGCCGCCTCGCTGATCGAGGACGCGGAGATTTCGGCGCTCGTCGGCGCGCAGGCCGAGATCGCGGCCATCCTGCGGTTCGAGGCGGCGCTGGCTCGGGCGGAGGCTGACATCGGCACCCTGTCGGAGGCCGCCGCCGAGACGATCGAAGACGCGATCAAGTCTTTCGCGCCCGATCTCACCGCCATCGGCCAAGGCATGGTGCGGGACGGCGTGCCCATTCCCGTTCTGGTGAAGGCGCTGCGGGCGGCCGTGGGCGAGCCCTATGGCGCTTTCGTCCATCGCGGCGCGACGAGCCAGGACGCCGTCGATACCGGCCTGATGCTGCGCATGAAGACGCTGCTTGGCCTCCTCTGCGACCGGCTGGATGCCATCCTCGCGGCGCTCCAAACCCTCGCGGATACGCAAGGTGCGACCCCGCTGATGGCGCAAACGCGCATGCAGGCCGCGCTGCCCTTCACCGCCGCCGACAAGCTCGCCACCTGGACGCGCCCGCTCGCGGAGCATCGCGCCCGACTTGCCGCGCTCGGGGACGCCCTGCCGATCCAGCTCGGCGGGCCGATCGGCCATGGCGCGAGCTTCGGCGCGCCCTACGAGGCGCTGCGCGCGGCGCTGGCCGCCCGCCTCGGCCTTCGCGACGCCGCGCCCTGGCACAGCGACCGCACGATCATTCTCGACATCGCGCAAGGCTTCGCCCTCGTCACCGGCACACTCGGCAAGATCGGGCAGGATTTGGCGCTGATGGCGCAGAACGAGATCGGCGCGGTGTCGCTGCCCGGCGGCGGCGCGTCCTCGGCCATGGCGCACAAGCAGAACCCGGTCGCGGCCGAAGTGCTCGTTTCGCTGGCGCGCCTCAATGCGGGGTATCTGGGCACGCTCGCCCAATCCCTGGTGCATGAGAACGAGCGCTCGGGCGCGGCCTGGACGCTGGAATGGCTGGTGCTGCCGGATATGGCGCAGGCGTCGGGCGCGGTGCTCAGCCATGCCTCCGTGCTGCTCGCCGGCCTGCGCTTTCAGCCGCGAACGGAGCCGTGATCGCGGCCGCTGCTCTGCCGGCTTGAGATCGCCCCTCTCTTCGCCCACCATCCGCGCCGAGCCCGCCTATCCGTTTCGTCCACCCGCCGACCCGCCGACCTGTTGGAGCCGTCTCATGAAGACCTCGATCGCCACCGTCTCCTTGTCCGGCGACCTGTCGGAAAAGCTCGCCGCCATCGCGCAGGCAGGCTTCGGCGCGGTCGAGATTTTCGAGAACGACTTTCTCGCCTTCGATTCCGGCCCGCGCGAGGTCGGGCGCATGGTGCGCGACGCCGGCCTCACCATCTCGCTGTTTCAGCCCTTCCGCGATTTCGAGGGCCTGCCCGAGCCCCAGCGCGCCAAAGCCTTCGAACGCGCGCGGCGCAAGTTCGAGACGATGAACGAGCTGGGCACCGACCTCATTCTCATCTGCTCCTCCGTGTCGCCCTTGGCGCAAGGCGGCATCGACCGGGCGGCGGACGATCTGCGCGAACTCGGCGACATCGCCAAGGCCGCCGGCGTGCGCGTCGGCTACGAGGCGCTGGCCTGGGGCCGCTTCGTCAACGACCATCGCGACGCCTGGGAGATCGTGCGCCGCGCCGACCACCCGCATATCGGCCTCATCCTCGACAGTTTCCACACGCTCTCGCGCGGGCTCGACCCCGCCTCGATCCGCTCCATCCCCAAGGACAAAATCTTCATCGTCCAGATGGCGGACGCGCCGAAGCTCGATCTCGATCTTCTCTCCTGGAGCCGGCACTATCGCAACATGCCGGGGCAGGGCGATCTGCCGGTGGCCGACTTCATGGCCGCCGTCGAGGCCACGGGCTATGACGGCTATTACTCGCTGGAAATCTTCAACGACCAGTTCCGCGCCGGCTCGGCCCGCCAGACCGCCGTGGATGGCCGGCGCTCCCTGATCTACATGATGGACCGGCTCAAGGCGGAAGGGCGCGCGGTGAAAGGCCCGTCCGAGCCGAGCCCGCTGCCCCCGCCCGCCCAAACGGCGGGCGTCTCCTTCGTGGAATTCGCCGCCGACACGTTCTCGGCGCAGTCGCTGTCGAAGCTTCTCCAATCCATCGGCTTCGCCCATGCCGGCACGCATCGCTCCAAGGACGTGGAGCTTTACGCGCAAGGGAACTTGCGCGTCGTGATCAACACCGAGGTCGAGGGCTTCGCGCATTCGGCCTATGTGGTGCACGGCACCAGCGTCGCCGCGCTCGGCCTGCGGATGCGGGACGCGTCGGCGGCCTTTGCGCGCGCTAGAGGGCTGCTCGCCACGCCCTTCCGCCAGCCGGTCGGGCAGGGCGAGCTGGAGCTTCCCGCGATCCGGGGCGTCGGGGGGAGTCTTCTCTATCTGGTGCCGGAGGCCGAAGCGCTGGATCGCCAGTGGGAAACCGATTTCGACCTGAAGCCCGGTTGGAACCAGCATGCAGGCGCGGGCCTCAAGGCGGTGGATCACATCGCCCAGACCGTGCGCTTCGAGGACATCCTGTCCTGGACGCTGTTCTACCGCTCGATCTTCGACCTGAAGCCCTTGCCGGCGGTGGAAGTGCCCGATCCCGGCGGTCTGGTGCTGAGCCAGGTCATCGAGAATGCCGACGCCAGCCTTCGCATCGTGCTCAACGGCTCGCAATCGACCCGCACGCTCTCGTCCCGCTTCGTGTCGCAATTCGTCGGGCCGGGCGTCCAGCATATGGCGCTGAGCACCGACGACATCTTCGCCACCGCCACCGCCCTCGTCGCCAACGGCGTCTCTCTCCTGCCCATTCCGCGCAATTATTACGACGATCTCGACGCCAAGTTCGATCTCGCGCCCGACATGCTGGATGCCATGCGCCGCACCGGCATCCTCTATGACCGCGACGAGGCGGGCGATTATTTCCAGATCTATCTGAAAGCGCTGGATGGCGGCTTCTTCATCGAGATCGTCCAGCGCCGCGCCTATCGGGGCCTCGGCGCTGCCAACGCGCCCATTCGCCTCGCCACGCAGGCCCGCCAGACGCCGGTGACGATCCCCTTGCTATAAGCCCAACCCGGCAGGCCGCGCCGTTCCCTCCGTTGGAGGGGGCGGCTTCGGCGGATCGAAGGGGAGACGAACCAGGGATCATCGAAACGCCAAGAGCGCCTCCGCCGAACATCGGTTCGTTGGAGGCGCTCTCGTTTGTGCTTCTGTGAAAAGGCGAGCGCGAAAGCCGATCCGGCTTTCGCTGGAGAACCCTAGTGCAGGATTTCGCCGAGGAAGGCGCGCGCGCGCTCGTGGCGCGGGGCCTGGAAGAAAGCCTCCGGGCTGTTCTCCTCGATGATCTCGCCATCGGCCATAAAGATCACGCGGTCGGCCACCTGCCGGGCGAAGCCCATCTCGTGCGTCACGCAGATCATGGTCATGCCGTCGCGGGCAAGACCCACCATCGTGTCCAGCACTTCCTTCACCATCTCGGGGTCGAGCGCGGAGGTCGGTTCGTCGAAGAGCATGGCGATCGGCTCCATGCAGAGCGCGCGGGCAATCGCCACGCGCTGCTGCTGGCCGCCCGAAAGCTGGGCGGGATATTTGTCGGCCTGATTGCCGATCCGCACGCGCTCCAGAAAGCGCCGCGCGGTGGCCTCGGCCTCCTCGCGCTTGGTGCCACGCACGCGCATCGGGGCGAGCATGCAGTTTTCCAGAACCGTCATATGCGGGAAGAGGTTGAACTGCTGGAACACCATGCCGACCTCGCGGCGCACGATGTCGATGGACTTCTGCCCGTCGCTGAGCTCCGTGCCATCCACCACGATCCGGCCCGACTTGATCGGCTCCAGATGGTTGATGCAGCGGATGAGCGTCGATTTGCCCGAGCCCGACGGCCCGCACAGGACGATCTTCTCGCCGCGCTTGACCGTCAGGTTCACGTTCTTGAGGGCGTGGAAGGAGCCGTAATACTTCTCCACGTTGTCCATGCGGATCAGAATGTCGTCGCTGGTAGCGGTCATCGGTTCCTCCCGTGCCCGGCGTGCGCCGTTTCGGGCGCGCGCACGGGGATGTCTTTACTGGCTGACGGTGAAGCTGACGCCGTCGATCGTCGCCGGCAGGTCGGTCACCGGCACCTGGAGCCATTCGGCATAGGAGGCCTTGTAGCCCTCGCTGCCGATATAGCTCTTCAGGAAGTCGTTGAGCGCCGCGTTCCAGTCGCGCTCGCCCTGACGCGTCGCGACGCCCTGATACAGCTGGCCGATCGGGAACTTGTTCTCGTAGGTGCCGGGCGAGGCCTTCTCGAGGCGCTGGATATAGAACTGGTTGGAGCCGACCGCCTGCACCTGACCCGACAGAAGCGCCTGGATATTGGCGGCGTCGTCGTCGAAGCGGCGGATATCGGCTTTCGGCGCTTCCTTGGTGAGGATCGTGTCCATGGGTGCGGAGCGCGGCACGCCGACGCTGACGCCGGCGAGCGAGGCGGCATCGGGCAGCTTCGCGCTCTTGGCGGCCGTCACGTAGAGCGTGTTGGCGGCATAGGGGTGACTGAACTGCACGGATTTGGCGCGCTCGGCCGTGATGCCGACGGAGGCGATCAGCATGTCCACGCGGTTGGCGGTGAGCGCGGGAATGCGGTTGGCGACCGCGAGCGGCACGAACTCGGCTTCCAGCCCGAGGCTCTTGGCGAAGGCGCGGCCCACCGCCGCGTCGAAGCCCTGCGCTTCGCCCGTGGTGGACAGGCAGCCCCAAGGGCAATTGTCGGCCTGGATGCCGATGCGCACCTTGCCGGCGGCCTTGGCCTCATCCAGCGTCATGGCGCCGGCAGGCAGGGCGGCGGCGATCAGCGCGACAGCGGCTAGGCCGAGACCGAGCGTGCGGGTGAGCGTCTTCATCGTGATGTTCCTCCTCTTTTATTCTCAAGCAGTTCGGCGACCGCGCGCCGCCTCTTAACGGGCGGCCTGCGCGAGCCGGCGCTCCATCCGGCTGCCCCAGAGCGACAGGGGCCAGCACATCAGGAAATACAGGACACCGACGATCCCGAAGACGAGAAGCGGCCGGAAGGTCTGGTTGGAGACGATCTGCCCGGCGCGCGAAAGCTCGATGAAGCCGACAATGGCGGCGAGCGAGGTGCCCTTGAGAAGCTGCACCAGGAAGCCGATCGTCGCTGGCAGCGACAGGCGAAAGGCCTGCGGCAGGATCACGTCGCGCATGAGGCTGCGATATTTGAGGCCGAGCGCATGGGCCGCCTCGCTCTGGCCGAGCGGCACCGCCTCGATGGCCCCGCGCCAGATTTCGCCCAGGAACGCCGATGCATGGGCGGTGAGGGCCACCGCCACCGCCAGCCACGGGTCCACGTTGAGCCCGAAAAGCGGCAGGCCAAAGAATACCACGAACAGCTGCATCAGGAGCGGCGTGCCCTGAAACACCACGATCCAGGCCTTGGCGGGCCAGCGCAGGGCGCGGTGCTTCGACACGCGCGCCAGCGCCACCACGAGGCCGAACAGGATGCCGCCGACGAAGCCGAACGCGGTGAGGATCAGCGTCCAGCCGAGGCCGCGCAGGAGAAAGAGGATTTCCGGAAGGCCGATCGTGCTCGTTCCCATATCCCGCGCCTCACTTCGTCGGATAGTTGAAGGACAGACGCGCGATGGCGGCAAGACCCGTCATCAGGAGCCAGGACAAGACGAGATAGATGCCCGTGATCGTGAAATAGACCTCGAAGGAGCGGAACGTGTCGCCGTCGATGCGCTGGGCGACGCTGGTCAGCTCGAAGGCCGAGATCGAGGTCGCGATCGAGGTCATCAGCGTAAGCAGCACGAATTGGCTGGCGAGCGAGGGGAAGATCGCGCGCAGCGCCGGCTTCAGGATGATGAGCCGGAAGATGTCGGCGCGCGACAGGCCGAGCGCGAAGCCCGCCTCGCTCTGGCCCTTGGGAATGCTCTCGACGCCGCCGCGAATGATCTCGATCGCATAGGCTCCGCCATTCAGGCCGAGCGCCAGGATCGCTGTCGTCGTGGGGTCGAGCCGCACACCCGCCAGGGGCAGCGCGAAGAAGATAAAGAAGATCTGAACGAGGAACGGCGTGTTGCGCACCAGTTCCACGAAGGCGATCACCAGACCCGCGCCGATGCGCGAGTTGGATCGGCGCACGGCAACGCCGGCGACGCCGATGATCATGGCGAGGATCATGCCGCAGAGCGCGAGCCAGAGGGTGCCGAGCGTGCCCCAGGCGAGCTCCGGCCAACGCGCCAGGACGGCGCCGAAGTCGAGTTCGACGTTCAAGCCTGTTCTCCCATCGAGCCGTCCCCATGTCTCTCCCGGACAGCCCTATGCCAAGCCATCGCAAGAGCGTCCCCGAACGTCAAATACCGATTTCGTAATCCACGGAACATCATGTTAATCTGCCCTCCTGCAAGAGCCGGGAGAGAGCGGTGGCCAAGGACCTGACGCTGCGCCAGATCGAGGTGATCCGCGCCGTGATGGTCGCGGGTACGATCCAGGGCGCGGCCAAGCTCATGGGCGTTTCGGCGCCGGGCGTCAGCCGCCTCCTGAAATACACCGAGGACACGGTCGGCATCCGCCTGTTCGAAAGGAAGGGCGGCGTCTTCCTGCCCGCCTCCGAGGCGCAGATGATCTTCGCCGTGGTGGATCAGGTGCATCGCGAGATCGGCAATCTCAACGAGGCGGTCAGCCTGCTGCAACGCGGCGACAATTCGGTCCTGAGCTTCGCCTCGGCCCCGTCCATCGCGCAGTTCATCGCCGCGCGGGTGATCCGCTCGCTGCGCCAGACCTTTCCCAATCTCGGCATCGATCTCAACGTGCTGAAGATCGAGGAGACGGCCGATTACCTGCTTCTGGAGCGCGGCGAGTTCGTCATCATGAGTTCGCCCAGCACCCATTCCGCGCTGGTTTCGCGCCCGCTGGCGCAAGGGCGGCTCGTGGTGATCGTGCCGGAGGGCCACGCCTTGGCGGCTCGGGAGGCGATCTCCATTCACGAGCTGGCGCGGGAAGCGGTGATCGGCGTCGATCCCGGCGATCCCTACGGCGCGGCGCTGGCGCGGCCCTTCGTGGAGGCCGGGCTGACGCCACATTACACGATGCGCGGCCGCTTCGCCCAGACGGTGGTGTCGCTGGTGCGCCATGGGCTCGGCGTCGCGCTGATCGACGAGTTCTCCGTGGCGGAGGTCTATATGCCGGGTCTCGTCCAGCGCCCGCTGGCCGAGCCGAGCGTGATCGTGCCCTATGCGCTGATGAAGCGCGGACGCGTCCTGTCGAGCTTCGCCGAAGACGCGATCGAACGCTTCCGGGCGGAACTGGTGCAAAGCTCGGGCGCGGGCGCTTCGTAGCGCAGTCATGAGGCGGCCGGCTCGGCTCTCGACGCGAACCAGGCTTCGAGCGCCTTCTGCGCGTGCGTCTTGCCCAGGGGGATGGCGAGCGCCTGGGGAATGCGCAACACGTCGTCCTCCATCAGGCGCACCGCCGCGTTCTCCCGCGCCAGCCCGGCCAGGGTCGAGCGGATGCCGGCCACGAAGTCGCAGGTGCCCTCAAGCAGGGCGGCGCGCGCGGCCTTGGGGCTGTCGAAGGGGACGAGTTCGGCCTGGGCGATGCTCGCCTGGAGATGCGCCGTATAGGCCGCACCGCGCACCACCGCAATCCGAACGCCCTCAACATCCGCGCCCCGGCAGGTCGAGATGTCGGAGCGCCCAAGCGTTGCCAGCGTCGCATCGACACTCGCGAAGGGTGGCAGGAAGTAAATGCGGTCGCGGCGCGAGGGTTCGACGGCAAGCACCGCCGCGTCCCAGGCGGCCATATCGGCGAGGATCGCCCCGCCCGAGGCGAAGGGCAGGATTTTTACTGCGATGCCCCAGTCGTCGGCCAGCCGCCGCGACAGATCGATCGCCTTGCCCCGGAAAGCGCCGGGGCTCGTCTCCGCCACCATCTCGGCATTGGTGACATTGACCGCCAGCCGCAGCGCGCCGGTCGGCAGGAATTCTTGCCGCGCGGTCTCCGTGAGCAAGGCCGCGCTCACGTCTGAAACTCGGCTGCGAGGGCTTCCGTCTGGCGGGCGAGGATGCCGAGATCGACGCCGACGGCGGTGAACGTCGTGCCGAGCGCGATGCAGCGCTTGGCGAAGGCTTTGTCGGGCGTCAGGATGCCCGCCGGCTTGCCGGAGGCCGCGATGCGCGCGATGGCCCCTTCCACGGCCGCGACGACCTCGGGGTGGCCGGGCTGGCCGACATGGCCGAGGCTGGCCGCCAGATCGGCCGGGCCGATGAAGACGCCATCGACGCCCTCCACCGCCGCGATCTCCTCCAGCCGGTCCAGCGCCTCGCCGGTCTCGACCTGCACGAGAAGGCACAGCTCGCTTTCGACGGTTTTCGCATAGTCCGCCACCCGCCCGAAGCGCGTGGCGCGCGTCAGCGCCGAGACGCCGCGAATGCCGGATGGGGGATAGCGCATGGCCTCCACAGCCGCTCTCGCTTCCGCCGCCGACTGGACATAGGGGATCAGCAGCGTCTGCGCGCCGATATCGAGAAAGCGCTTGATGAGCACGGGATCGTTCACCGCCGGGCGCACCACGGGCGACACGTCATAGGGGGCGAGCGCCTGAAGCTGCGGCAGGACGGTGAGCACGTCGCCCGGCGAATGCTCGGTGTCGAGCAGAATCCAATCGAAGCCCGACCCCGCCAGCGCCTCCGTGACGAAGGCATCGGGGATCGCCGACCAGAGGCCGATCTGCGAGCGACCCGCCTTGAGCCCGGCCTTGAAAGCGTTGCGGGGCAGGGGCAGGGCGGTCATGTGAAGGACACGCCGATCGCGCCGCAGGGGCCGTAATCGGCGTGGATCACGTCGCCCGGCGCAATGTCCACCGGCCGTGTGAAGGAGCCGCCGAGCACGATCTGCCCTTTCTTCAGGCCCGCGCCGACATCGGCCAGCTTGTTGACGAGCCAGGCGATGCCCGCCGCCGGATGGCCCATGATCGCGGCCGACACGCCGGATTCCTCGATGATGCCGTTCTTGGACAGCGTCGCGCCGATCCAGCGCACGTCCACGTCGAAGGGGCGGAACACCCGGCCGCCCACGACGATGGCCCCGAAGGCGGCGTTGTCGGCGATCGTGTCGGTGATCGCGCGCGGCACGTCCGTACGATAATCGATGATCTCCAGCGCCGGCACGACATATTCCGTCGCCCGCATCACGTCGTGAATGCGCGTGCCCGGACCCTCCAGATCCTCGCCCATCACGAAGGCGAGTTCGACTTCGAGGCGCGGCTTGATGAAGCGCGTGGCCGGAATCTGCGCGCCGTCATTGAACAGCGCGTCGTCGAGAATGCGCCCGTAATCGGGCTCGGTCATCTTGGAGGCCATCTGCATGGCGCGGGAGGTCAGGCCGATCTTGTGGCCGGCGAGCCGTGCGCCACGGGCGATGCGCTGCTCGGCCCAGAGGTCCTGAATGCGATAGGCGTCCTCGATCTCCATCTCGGGGTATGTGCGGCTGAGCTGCACCACGGGCACGCGGGTTTCCTCGGCGCGCAGGATGGAGGCGGCGGCCTCGCGGCGTTGGTCGTCGGTCAGCATCGTCTCGGCTCCTTAGAGACTGTTTCGGAAGTCCCCCGGTCGGCTCGCCGGGTCTTTCAGCCCCTCACTTCGTTGCCAATCCTCGCCGATGCCTCCGGCATCGACTGCGTTTGGCGCCTCGTGGAGCGGCTGAAATCCCTCGCCGCCCCTCCGCCGGGGACTTCCGAAACAGCCTCTTACTGGATGGGCGGGCGCGGCAGCACGGCCTCGCCGGGTTCCATGACGTAGGTGTAGTCGAGCTGCACCCACGGGCCCGCCAGGTCGGGCCGGTCCGGGTGGGGCTCGGTGTGCTCCACGAAATCGCCGGTCAGCGCCTTGGTGACGCCGAACTGTACGTCCGAATCGATCCAGGGGCAGGACGGGTCGAAGACCTGGGAAATCAGCGTCTTGTAGCCCGGCTTGAAGATCAGCGCGTGGAGATGGGCGGGGCGATAGGGATGGCGGCCCTGCGCCTTCAGGAGACGCCCGACGACGCCTCCGGTCGGGATCGGATAGCCGATCATGCGCACCGACCAGAAGGAGAAGCGGCCGTCCGCGTCGGTGGTGAACTTGCCGCGCAGGTTCATCTCGGCCTGCTCGGGGTCCTGGTTCTCGTAGAGGCCGACGGGCGAGGCGTGCCAGACATCGACCTCCGCCCCCGCGATCGGCCGTCCCTCGGCATCCTCGACGCGCGCCGTCACGAAGAGCGGCGTGCCCGGCGTGTCCGAGCGGATGATCGATCCGCCATTTTCCACGCGCGGCGAGTTCAGCCGCCAGAACGGCCCCAGCAGCGATTGCGAGGTTTCGGTCTGCCCGCCCTCGCCATTGTTGAGGAGGCACACCAGAGTCGAGACGCCGAGCGAGCCCGACATGAGCACGAACTCGTTGTGCGAGTCGCTGGCCAGCGCGCCGATCTCGTTGAGGATCGCGGTGGCCTCGCGGAACTCCGCCTCGGTCAGCCGGACGTCACGCACGAAATCATGCAGATGGCGGATCAGCGACATCAGGATCTCCCGAAGCCTCGGGTCCTGCGTGCGCGCCATCACGCCCAGCACCGCCGGCGTCACGTCCTCTTGCGTGCGAATGACCATGACAGAGCCTCCCTCTCCGGGTCGAATAGCTGATCGATCATCGATTATTCGTCAAGCGATTTGCATCCGATCGTCTTGATCGAAGGCGATGCGGCGTCGTTCCATCCCGAGAATTCCATCAGGGAACCCGGCATTTGAGGGGTTTTCAAGCGTTCAGATGGACCGCAGCAATGTCCGAACCGGTACGCTCACAAAACGAAGCGCTGCGCATTGACAGGGATAATCGTTTTTCGTAGCCATCTTCGATGAGAGCTTGGGAGCACGGGACAAGGCTGTGGCGGCTTCATTGAGCGAGCGGGAAGACGGCCGAAAGCCAGGGGCGGCAGATGCCGCCGCCGTGCGCCCGCTCCTGGACGACGGCAAGAACACGATCGCCAGCCAGCTCGTCCACCGCCTGCGCGAAGCCATCGTCTCCGGCCAGCTGGAGGCCGGCGCCAAGATCAATCTCGACCGCGCCCGCCAGAACTTCAATGTCAGCCTCAGCCCCTTGCGCGAGGCCCTGGCGCGCCTGATCGCCGACGGGTTGGTCGAGTTCGAGGACAATCGCGGCTACCGCGTCACCCCGCTGTCGCTCGCCAATCTGGAAGAGATCACTCGCCTGCGCGTCGAAATGGAGACATTCGCGCTGCGCGAGGCCATGCGGGTCGGCGACGTGGAATGGGAGGGGCACGTCATGCGCGCGCTGCACCGTCTCAACCGCGCCGAGCGCGATCCCGCCCGGCCAGAAACGCTGGAATTCTGGGAGGAAGCGCATCGGGACTTCCACCTCACGTTGATCTCGGGATGCCGAAGCCCGCTGCTTCTGAATTTCTGCGGCATTCTCCTCAATCTCAACGACCGCTATCGCCGCACCTTCCTGACCCGCACCGCAGGCGACCGGAACGTGTCGGCCGAGCATAGCGAGATCGGCCAGGGCGCGGTCGCCCGCGACATGGACTACGCCTGCACCAAGCTCGGCGACCACATCCGGCGCACCGGCAACAATCTCGTGCGGCATCTGGCCGAGAAGGGCATCGCATGACGACCGAGGCCGTTCCGCTCGGAGTCGCGCATTTCTCGGCCATCGCGCTGCCGCCGCTCGATTTCGTGCGCGCCGCCGCAAAGGCGGGCTTCTCGCGAGTGGGCTTGCGCCTCCACCCCGCCTTTCCCGGCGCGCCCTTCTACGAGTTGCTGGCGGGCAGCTTGGCCGCGCGGGACGTGCGCTCGGCCTTGGCGGATCACGGCCTCTCGCTGTTCGACATCGAGTTCGTGGTTCTGTCGCCCGATT
Source organism: Aureimonas sp. N4 (assembly GCF_001463925.1). NCBI lineage: Bacteria > Pseudomonadati > Pseudomonadota > Alphaproteobacteria > Hyphomicrobiales > Aurantimonadaceae > Aureimonas > Aureimonas sp. N4. The sequence goes on from NZ_BBWS01000053.1 coordinate 57,704, forward strand.
TCCGGCCCGAAACGCTGACGGGAATGCTCGAAGGCGCGGCGGCGCTCGGCGCAAAGCGGCTCAGCGTCTGCGGCGACGACCCGGAGGAGGCGCGCCTCACCGACACGTTCGCGGGCCTGTGCGATCTCTGCGCGGGGGTCGGCATGAGCGTCGATCTGGAGAATATGGGCTGGCGGCCGGTCGCCACGTTCGAGGCGGCGCTGCGCGTCGTGGAAGCGTCCGGCCGCGCCAATGCCGGCGTTCTCGTGGATGCGCTCCATCTGTTCCGCAATGGCGGGCGGGTGAGCGAAGTCGCGAGCGCTCCGGCCGGGCGCGTCGCCGCGCTGCAGCTTTGCGATGTCCGGGGGCAGGCCCCAATGAGCGCGGAAGGAATGGTGGCGGAGGCACGCGCGGGGCGATTTGCGCCCGGCGAAGGGATGCTGCCGCTTGCCGACCTCCTCGCCGCCGTGCCAAGGGAGGCGGCCGTCGCCGTGGAGGTTCCGATCGCTGGAGGCCGCGAGCCCGCCGATCACCTCGCGCATCTGGCGCGGTGTGCCAGACATGTTTTGGGTGGTCATAACCTGCCCTGAGCCGAAGCCGTGTGACCCGCCGGGAGGGCAGGTCGCATGTCGAACATCTGGCCGCAAGCGCGGCCCAATCATCATCCATCCTGGGAGGATTTCATGATTTCGATGCTCACCAACACAAGCCGTCTCGCCCGCCGCGTGGCGCTGGCGACCGTCGCCCTTGCCACGCTGTTCGGCTCGGTCGCGGCCGATGCCGCCTCGCTGGAAGAGGCCAAGGCGCGCGGGCGCATCATCGTCGGCATTCAGGGCGACAACCAGCCCTGGGGCTTCGTGAACTCGGGCGGCCAGCAGGATGGGTTCGACGCCGACATCGCCCGCCTCTTCGCCAAGGATCTCGGCCTCGAGGTCGAATTCACCCCGCTCGCCGTCTCCAACCGCATCCCGGCCCTGACCACGGGCAAGGTCGATGTGCTCTTCGCCACCATGGCGATGACGGAAGAGCGCGCCAAGGCGATCCAGTATTCCAAGCCCTATGCCGGCAACGTCATTTCGCTCTACGGACCGAAGGACAAGACCATGGCCAAGCCGGAAGACGCCAAGGGCATCGCCATCGGCGTGCCGCGCTCCAGCGCGCAGGACAAGGCCGCCACCGACTCGATGGGCAATATCGCCACCATCCGGCGCTTCGATGACGACGCCGCTTCGATCCAGGCGCTCCTGTCGGGTCAGGTCGAGGCGGTCGGCGGCAACCAGTTCTATCTCCAGCGCCTCGACGCCGCCGCGCCGGGCAAATACGAGCGCAAGATCGACTTCCTCACCGTCTATAACGGCGCGGGCACGCGCAAGGGCGAGAAGGACTGGAACGAGGCGATCAACAAGTTCATCGACAAGATCAAGGGCGACGGCGAACTCGCCGCCGCCTATGCCAAGTGGATGAAGGTGCCGGTTCCGGCCTTCCCCGAGTCCATCCCCAACATTCCCTTCACGGTGCAGTAAATCGGCCTGAAGGCGGGGCGGGCTTCTGCCCGCCTCGTCGCCGCTTCCGCGCTTCCAGCCGTGGAGCGCCCGTCACGATCTCCCGGCGAGACACGTAACTTGCCCGAGTGGCGAGACGACCCGGCCAGCCGATTCCGGCGGTTTGGTGCCGTTCAGCGCCTGCCGAAATCCTCCCGTGCCCAGAGGACGCCACAATGCCCCATCAGGGTGACACATCCCCAATCGTCCGGGTCGGCCTGATCGGCTCCGACATCCAGCTCTCCAAGTCGCCCGGCCTGCATGAGACCGAAGGGCGCGCGCTGGGGCTGGACTATCGCTACACCCTGTTCGACACGCGCCTTCCGCCCTTCGACGCCATGAGCCTGCCCGAGCTTCTGGCCCATGCGGAGGTGCAGGGCTTTGCCGGCGTCAACATCACCCATCCCTTCAAGCAGGCCGTCTTGCCGCATCTGACCGGCCTGTCGGACGATGCGGCCATGCTGGGCGCGGTCAATACGGTCGTGTTCGGTCAGGGAAACCGCACCGGCCACAACACCGACTGGATCGGCTTCTACGAGAGCTTCCGCGCCGGGCTGCCGGGCGTCGCGCTGGGCTCGGCCGTGCTGCTCGGCGCGGGCGGCGCCGGCGTTGCCGTCGCCCATGCGGCGCTGAAGCTCGGGATCGGGCAGCTCCGCATCTTCGATCAGGACTCCGCGCGGGCCGAGGCGCTGGCGGAGGCCCTGAACGACCGCTTCGGCGCGGGCCGCGCGCAGGCCGTGCGCGATGTCGGGGCGGTGCTCGCGGCATCGGACGGCCTGATCCACGCGACCCCCACGGGGATGCCCGCCCATCCCGGCCTGCCGATCGAGCCGGAGTGGCTGCGGCCCGAGCACTGGGTGGCCAACATCGTCTATATGCCTCTTGTCACCGAGCTTCTGGCGCTGGCCGAGCAGCGGGGCTGCCGGACGCTGCCGGGCGGCGGCATGACCGTCCATCAGGCCGCCGCCGCCTTCGAGCTGTTCTGCGGCCACACGCCCGACGCCGCCCGCATGACCCGCCATTTCGCGGACCTGTGCCGCGCCGGGTGAAACCCGCTATTTCTTCGAAAGCCAGACCACCGAAAGCCGCGCCATGAGCCTGATCTTCGTTCTCAACGGACCCAATCTCAACCTTCTGGGCAAGCGCCAGCCCCATATCTACGGCACGGAGACGCTCGCCGATGTCGAGCGCGACTGCCGGGCGCTCGCCGCCGAGCTGGGTCACGAGATCCGCTTCCACCAGTCCAATCGCGAATACGAGATCATCGACTGGATTCACGAAGCGCGAGAGGTGGCGGCCGGCATCGTGATCAACCCCGCCGCCTTCACGCACACTTCGGTCGCTATCCTCGATGCGCTGAATACGTTCGAGCCGCCGGTGATCGAGGTCCACATTTCCAACGTCCACAAGCGCGAGAGCTTCCGCCACCATTCCTATGTCTCGCTGCGCGCCGACGGCGTGATCGCGGGGCTGGGAACGCAAGGCTATCTCCTCGGCATCCGCCGCGTCGCCACGCTGATCGCCGCCGCCGCGTCGTGAGCGGATCGGCCCCCCGCCCGGCCCGGCTCGCGGTGATGGGGGCCGGCCTCATCGGCCGCCGCCATATCCAGCACGTCTCGGCCGAGCCGCAAGCCGAACTGGTGGCCGTGGTCGATCCGACGGATGCCGGACGCCGCGTCGCGGCCGAGACAGGCGCGCCCTGGGCTTCGAGCCTGCGCGAACTTCTGGCCACGGAGCGGCCGGACGGCGTCATCATCGCCACGCCCAATCAGGTCCATGTCGAGAACGCGCTGGAGGCGGTGGCCGCCGGCATCCCGGTTCTGGTGGAAAAGCCCATCGCCGACGATCTGGCGGAGGGCGAGCGCCTCGTCGCAGCGGCGGAGCGCGCCGGCGTGCCTCTCCTTGTCGGCCATCACCGCCGCCACAACCCGATCATGCGCGCGGCGAGCGAGATCGTGGCGAGTGGGCGTCTGGGGCGGATCGTGGCGGTGAGCGCCCTGTTCTGGCTCTATAAGCCCGACGATTATTTCGACATGCCCTGGCGGCGCGAGCCGGGGGCGGGGCCGGTCTTCCTCAATCTCATCCACGATGTGGACAATCTGCGCGCTCTGCTGGGCGAAGTCGTCTCCGTGCAGGCGGTGGAGTCCAACACGGTCCGGGGCCACCCGGTCGAGGACACGGCCGCGATCATCCTCCAGTTCGCCTCCGGCGCGCTGGCGACCATTTCGGTCTGCGACACGGCCGTCGCGCCCTGGAGCTGGGAGATGACGACGGGCGAAAACCCGGCCTACCCCCAGGCCGACGAAGCCTGCTATCTGATCGCCGGCACGCACGGATCGCTGTCGCTCCCCCAACTCGACATCTGGAGCAACGCGGGTCCGCGCAGCTGGTGGGAGCCGCTTCAGCGCGAGCGCATCGGCATCGCCCCGAAAGACCCCCTGGTGCTCCAGATCCGCCATTTCGTGGATGTGATCCGAGGCGACGCCGCCCCCCTCGTCAGCGGGCGGGAGGGCCTGCGAACGCTGGAGGTCGTCAGTGCCATCAAGCGGGCGGCGGAGACCGGAGAGCGCGTCACCTTGCCCTCGCGCTGATCTGGAGCTTCTTCGACTCGCTTCGACACCGCGTTGATCGAGACCCAAGGGCGCGTCGGATTCCAAGTCGAAGTCCCGACGGCCCCAGCCTGTCAGGGTGGGTCTGCGCCGAAGAACCGGTCACACTCATAGTTTGTAAAGCCGCAGCTTCTATCGACCAGAAAGAACGATAGGGAGACTTGGCGGTGCCCAAGGCAAAACGAGCGCTTCTGATTGCGGCCTTCGCATGGATGACGCTCGCGAAAGGCTCCATAGCCTATGCCGGTGATACGGCGGCGGTCCTCCTGAGGGAGGATCAGTACCCTGAGCTCGTCCAGTTCTGCGACCGACCCGCGATCCCTTATCATGCAACCTGGCCCATAGGTCCGAGAGACGTTTCGGCGCTGGAAGCACGTCTGATCGAGCAGCCGGATCTTATCGAGGACCCCGATTTTCGAGGGGCCGATGCAAATTTTCAGAAGTGGCATCGTCAATATGGGGGCATCCTCTTCAGGGCAAGGCGCGCCATTTTCGCCAAATATTACCTGAAGAGCGACGGTCTCTTCTCAGGTCAGGACAGGCTGACCGAACCGCTTATTATTTGCGATTCAGGCAGTGGGTGGCTCTGGTTTCTCTACGACGTGGGAAAGCGGGCTATGATCGACCCCAATCCGCCCACATGCCCGGTTCGTTTCAAGCGCGGGGAAATGCGAATTCCGTGCTCCCAGCTCCAGCCGGACCCGAGCCGTTTCGGGGACGAGTGAGTTATGCGATGGCTGCATATCGGGCTTGCTCTCAGCCGATAGCGAAGAACTGCAAAGCTCCTCTTCGAGCTTTGCGCTACTGCCCGATCAGCGGGAGGCGTAGGTTCTCCTCATCGGAAGAACAGACACACGCCGGCCACCACCGATGAGAGGCCGGGCACGAAAGGCAAGACACCATGTCCCTCGCTCGCTCCTTCAGCACTTGGCGCCAGTATCGCAACACGGCCGCCGAGCTGAACCGTCTCTCGCAGCGCGAACTCGCCGATCTCGGCATCGCACGCTCCGACATCCCGGCCATCGCCCGTCAGGCGGTCCGCTCCTAATTTCCCCCTTTCGCTTCAGCTGGTCCTCCCCCACCTGAAGCGGACTGGCCGAACGGTTCCTCCCACCCTTCGGCTTCTCTCCAACGCCCTTGCCGGTCCTCCCCCGGTGAGGGCGTTTTTCGTTGTGGGAAGAGAAAGCCCGATGCGGGCATCGAGCGTCCGGTGGAATCGCCGCCCATGGCAAAGGCGAGGACGCGCCGATCCGCCCCCTCGCCGATCACGGCGTTGCCTCACGCCCCTGCCGAACCTGACGCGCAGGCGGCGAGGCCGGACGTTGCAGGCGCGCTGCCATCCCCTGGCTTCGGTTCACTCGAATTCGAGGATGACGAAGTCGGCGGACAGGCTTTCGCCGACGCTGGCGTGGACGGCCAGAACCGTTGCTCCCTTTGCGGCGCGCAGGTTGTTTTCCATCTTCATGGCCTCGATCGTGCCCAGAATCTGCCCGGCCTCCACCTTGTCGCCGGGCTGAACGTGAAGCTGGGTCAGAAGGCCCGGCATCGGGCAGATGAGAAGGCGCGAGAGATCGGGCGGCGCCTTGACCGGCATGTGCCGGCGCAGCGCCGCCAGACGGGCCGAGCCGAGGCGCAGGGGATGCGTCGCGCCGCGCGTGGTGATCAGAAGCGCGTCCGGCCGCCGCTTGAGGAAGCCGGCGAAGGGCTGGCCGTCCACCGTGCCTTCGAACAGCGCCTCGCCGGGACGCCAGGACGACGCAACGGCGAGGCTGCGCCCGTTCACACTCACCCGCCAGAGGCCTTCGCCCTCCGTATCGACGCGCGTTTCATGGTCTTCGCCGGCGAACGATACAATGCGTTCCGGGTGGATCGCCAGCGGTCCGCCAAGCTGGCCCGTGAGGCCCGCGTCGCGCTGCCGCGCCGCGAAGTCCGTCACGGCCGCGACCGCGACGAGCCGCGCGGTGAGATCGTCGCCGGCCAGTGCGCCGGTGAATCCATCGGGGTATTCCTCCGCGATGAAGCCGGTGGTGAGCGCGCCCTCGCGAAAGCGCGGATGCTGCATCAGGGCAGAGAGGAAATCGATATTGTGGCCGATGCCCTCAATGCGGAAGCGGTCGAGCGCCTCCACTTGAAGATCGGCCGCCGCCTCGCGCGTGGAGCCATGGGTGACGAGCTTGGCGATCATCGGATCGTAGAAGCGGGAAATCTCCGAGCCTTCCACCACGCCGTCATCGACGCGCACCTGGCCGCGCTTGGCGGACGAGGCCACGGGCGGCTGGTAGCGCACGAGCCGGCCGGTGGAGGGCAGGAAGCCGCGATAGGGGTCTTCGGCATAGACGCGCGTTTCGATGGACCAGCCGTCCAGCCGGACATCCTCCTGGGTCAGGCGTAGCCGCTCGCCCGCCGCCACGCGGATCATCTCCTCCACGAGGTCGAGCCCGGTGACCATCTCGGTGACGGGATGCTCCACCTGAAGGCGCGTGTTCATTTCGAGGAAGTAGAAGCTTTCCCCCGTCGCGTCCGCGCCCGAGACGATGAGTTCCACCGTGCCGGCGGAGTGGTAGCCGACGGCCTTGGCGAGGGCCACCGCTTGGCTTCCCATGGCGCGGCGCATGTCCGGCGTGACGAAAGGGGAGGGGGCTTCCTCCACCACCTTCTGATGCCGGCGCTGGATCGAGCATTCGCGCTCGCCGAGGTAAAGCACGGTGCCGTGCTTGTCCCCCAGAACCTGAATCTCGATATGGCGCGGCTCTTCGATGAACTTCTCGATGAAGACGCGGTCGTCGCCGAAGCTCGACAGGCCCTCGCGCTTGACCGCCTCGAAGCCCTCGCGCACGTCCCCTTCGGTCCAGGCGAGGCGCATCCCCTTGCCCCCGCCGCCGGCCGACGCCTTCATCATCACGGGAAAGCCGATCTCGGCGGCGATCCGCACCGCGTGTTCGGTGTCGTCGATCTCGCCGAGAAAGCCCGGCACGACATTGACGCCAGCTTCCGCCGCCAGCTTCTTGGACTGAATCTTGTCGCCCATGGCCGCGATGGCTCCAGGCGGCGGGCCGACAAAGGCGATGCCGGCCTCTTCGCAGGCGCGGGCAAAACTTTCGCGCTCCGACAGGAAGCCGTAGCCGGGATGGATGCAGTCCGCGCCGGTGGCTTTGGCAGCATTGAGGATCAGGTCGGCGCGCAGGTAGCTCTCAGCCGCCGGCGCGGGACCGAGGCGCACGGCCTCGTCGGCCATGAGCACATGCGGCGCGCGGGCGTCCGCGTCGGAATAGACGGCGACGGTCTTGAGACCCATGCGCTTGGCGGTGCGCATGACGCGGCAGGCGATCTCGCCGCGATTGGCGATGAGGATTTTACGAAACACGGGCGGTCCTCACTCTGCGGCGTTGCGGTCGGCTGGCGGTTCGTCCGCCGGGGGCATGTTGTGGCCGAGAAGGCGCAGCACCTCGGCCGCCGCCTCCACGAGATTGGTGCCGGGGCCGAAGATCGCGGAAACGCCGGCCTTGCGCAGCGCGTCGTAATCCTGCGCCGGGATGACGCCGCCGGCGACGACCTTGATATCGGCGCGCCCCGCTTGCGCCAGTTCAGCGATCAGTTCGGGGATCAGCGTCTTGTGCCCGGCGGCGAGCGAGGACGCGCCGACCACATCGACATCGCTCGCGACCGCCAGCGCGGCGGCCTCCGAGGGCGTCTGGAACAAGGGACCCGGCACGATCTCGAAGCCGAGATCGCCGAACATGGAGGAGACGAGATTGGCGCCCCGGTCGTGCCCGTCCTGCCCCATCTTGGCGACCAGCATACGCGGGCGGCGGCCGAGCCGCCGCTCGGTCGAGGTCACCGCATCGGTCAGCCGCGTCCAGCGCGGATCGTTTTGATAGGCCCCGCCATAGATGCCCTTCACAGGCTTGGGGCTGGTGTCGAAACGGCCGAACACGTCCTCCATCGCGGCGGAGATTTCGCCGAGCGTGGCGCGCGCGCGTGCGGCCTCGACGGCGAGTTCGAGAAGGTTGCCCTTGCCCCTCGCGCCTTCACGCAGCGCGTTGAGCGCTTGGCTCACAGCCTTGCCGTCGCGGCTCGCCTTCACGCTCTCGATCCGCCGCACCTGCGCCTCGCGCACCGCATGGTTGTCCACGTCGAGAATGTCGATCGGCGCTTCTTCCGGCAGCCGATACTTGTTGACGCCGACGATCACGTCCTCGCCGCGATCGATCCGCGCGGCCTTGGCCGCCGCCGCTTCCTCGATCATCGCCTTCGGCCAGCCGGCCGCGACGGCCTTGGCCATGCCGCCTTCGCGCTGGATACGCTGGATCAGCTCCCAGGCGCCGTCCACCAGCGCCTTGGTCAGGCTCTCGACATAGTAGGAGCCGCCCAGCGGATCGACCACCTTGGTCATGCCCGTCTCCTCCTGGAGGACGAGCTGCGTGTTGCGGGCGATGCGAGCGGAGAAGTCGGTGGGCAGCGCGATGGCCTCGTCCAGCGCGTTGGTATGCAGCGACTGCGTGCCGCCCAGCATCGCCGCCATGGCCTCGATCGTGGTGCGCATGACGTTGTTGTAAGGGTCCTGCTCGGTGAGCGAGACGCCGGATGTCTGGCAATGCGTGCGCAGCATCTTGGAGCGCTCGTCCTTCGCGCCAAGCTCGGTCATCGCGCGGTGCCAGAGAACGCGCGCGGCGCGCAGCTTCGCCACTTCCATGAAGAAGTTCATGCCGATGGCGAAGAAGAAGGACAGGCGGCCGGCGAACGCGTCGATGTCGAGGCCGGACGCCACGCCGTATCTCACGTAGTCCATGCCGTCGGCGATGGTGAAGGCGAGTTCCTGAAGCTGCGTCGCCCCCGCCTCCTGCATGTGGTAGCCGGAGATCGAGATCGAGTTGAAGCGCGGCATCTCCCGGCTCGTATAGGCGAAGATGTCGGAGACGATCCGCATGGAGGGTTCGGGCGGGTAGATATAGGTGTTGCGGACCATGAACTCCTTGAGGATGTCGTTCTGGATGGTCCCGTCGAGCTTCTGGCGCGGCACGCCCTGTTCCTCGCCCGCCACGATGAAGAAGGCGAGGATCGGAATGACCGCGCCGTTCATGGTCATCGACACCGACATCTCTCCCAACGGAATGCCGTCGAAGAGGATCTTCATGTCCTCCACCGTGTCGATCGCCACTCCGGCCTTGCCGACATCGCCGGTGACGCGCGGGTGGTCGGAATCATAGCCGCGATGGGTGGCAAGATCGAAGGCGACCGACAGGCCTTTCTGGCCGGCCGCCAGATTGCGCCGGTAGAAGGCGTTGGAGGCTTCCGCCGTCGAGAAGCCCGCATATTGCCGGATCGTCCAGGGCCGCCCGGCATACATTGAGGCGCGCACGCCGCGCGTGAAGGGCGCGAAGCCGGGCAGGCCCGGCTCCCAACCGGCCACATCCTCCGCCGTGTAGAGCGGCTTCACCACGATGCCTTCGGGCGTCTGCCAGTCGAGGTCGCGGCCCTTCACTTCCGCAGCGGCGAGCGCTTCCCAGTCCTTGCGCGTCGGGCGTTCAGTGTCCGCCATCGGGCGTCTCCATGAGTTCGACCAGCACCCCGCCCATGTCGCGCGGATGCAGGAAGACGATCCGCGTGCCATGCGCGCCGATGCGCGGGGTGCCGAGAGGGCGCGCGCCACCGGCCTCCGCGTCGATGATCGCGGCATCGAGATCGGCCACCTCGAAGCAGAGGTGATGCTGGCCGCCGGCCGGGTTGCGCGCGAGAAAGCCCGCGATGGGCGAGGCGTCGTTGAGCGGCTCGATCAGTTCCAGTTGCGTGTTGCCGGCGTCCACGAAGCAGACGCGCACGCCCTGTTCGGGCAGGTCGAAGGCCTCGCCCACGCAAGCCGCGCCGAAGAGCCGGACGTAGTGCTCGCGCGATTTTACGATCGAAGGCGTCGCCACGCCGACATGGTTCAAGCGTCCGAACATCGCGGGGCCTCCCGTCCCTTTGCGAGTCACAATGGGATGTTGTCGTGCTTCTTCCAGGGGTTCTGCAACTGCTTGCCCCTGAGCTTGCGCAGGCCCAGTGCCACGCGGCGGCGGGTCGAATGCGGCATGATCACCTCGTCGATGAAGCCCTTGGACGCGGCGACGAACGGGTTGGCGAAGCGGCGCTCGTATTCGGCGGTGCGCTCGGCGATCTCTTCCGCGCTCTTCCCCCGGAAGATGATCTCCACCGCGCCCTTCGCGCCCATCACCGCGATCTCGGCGGTCGGCCAGGCGTAGTTGAGATCGCCGCGCAGATGCTTGGAGGCCATCACGTCATAGGCCCCGCCATAGGCCTTTCGGGTGATCACGGTGATCTTCGGCACGGTTGCCTCGGCATAGGCGAACAGGAGCTTCGCCCCATGCTTGATGATGCCGCTATGCTCCTGCGCGACACCCGGCAGGAAGCCCGGTACGTCCACGAAGGTCACGATCGGAATCTCGAACGCATCGCAGAAGCGCACGAAGCGCGCGGCCTTCTTGGAGGCGTTGATGTCGAGGCAGCCGGCCAGCACCATCGGCTGGTTGGCGACGATGCCGACCGGCCGCCCCTCGATCCGCCCGAAGCCGGTGAGGATGTTGCCGGCGTGACCCGGCTGGATTTCGAAGAACTCCCCCTCATCCAACACCTTTCCGATCAGTTCGTGCATGTCGTAGGGCTGGTTGGGGCTCGGCGGGATCAGCGTGTCGAGGCTCGGCTCCATCCGATCGAACGGATCGCCCGACGCGCGCTCCGGCAGAGCGGATCGGTTGGACGCGGGCAGGAAGCCCATGAGATCGCGCGCGGCGAGCAGCGCCTCGATGTCGTTTTCGAAGGCGCAGTCGGCAACGGAGGATTTCGTGGTGTGCGTCACCGCGCCGCCGAGATCCTCCTGGCTCACGACCTCGTTCGTCACCGTCTTCACCACGTCCGGGCCGGTCACGAACATGTAGCTGGAATCCTTCACCATGAAGATGAAGTCGGTCATGGCCGGCGAATAGACCGCCCCGCCCGCGCAGGGGCCCATGACGAGGCTGAGCTGCGGCACGACGCCGGACGCCAGAACATTGCGCTGAAACACTTCGGCATAGCCGCCGAGGCTCGCGACGCCCTCCTGAATGCGCGCGCCTCCGGAATCGTTGAGCCCGATGACCGGCGCGCCGACCTTCAGGGCCATGTCCATGATCTTGCAGATTTTCTGCGCGTGGCGCTCCGACAGGGAGCCGCCGAACACGGTGAAATCCTGGGAGAAGACGAAGACCAGCCGGCCGTTGATGGTCCCCGAGCCCGTCACCACGCCGTCGCCGGGGATGATCTGGCTTTCCATGCCGAAATCGGTGCAATTGTGCTCCACGAACATGTCGAGTTCTTCGAACGAGCCCTCGTCCAGAAGAACGTCCAGCCGCTCGCGCGCCGTCAGCTTGCCCTTGGCGTGCTGGGCGTCGATGCGCCGCTCGCCGCCGCCGAGGCGCGCCTGGGAGCGCCGCTCCTCCAACTGGGTCAGGCTGTCCGGCATCGAAAGTCCTCCCGGTGAAAATTCGCAAAGCCGGCCCTGTTGTTCCAGCCCCGCGCCTAATATGCAAATGTGGTGTCGTGAAATGATCTTGTGAAATCTTCACAGGAGTGGGGAATGCGATGGCGGATTATGTCGGGTCCGACCTGCGGGGCCTGCGAGCGGCGCAGGGGCTGGGGCAGGCCGACATGGCGGCGCGGCTTGGCATCTCGGTCAGCTATCTCTCACAGCTTGAAAACGATCTGCGCCCGCTCACCGCCCCTGTGGCCGCGCGGCTCGTGGAGGCCTTTCCGCTCGACTGGTCCGACCGGGGCCTGACGCCCGGACGGCGCGCCGTCTCGCTCGCTCATCTCCTGGGTGATCCGCTGTTCGACGGGCTGGACGACCCCAAACGCGCGCTCAAGCTTCTGGAGCGCCAGCCCGCGCTGGCCGAGCGGATCGCGCAGCTTCACGCCTCCTGGCGCGCCATGCAGGAGCGCCGCTCCATGGACGACGAGGCGCTGGCCGACAGCGCGGTGGCGGGCGGCCGCCTGCCCTGGGAGCGCATCCGCGACTGGTTCCACGAAGCGGGCAATTATATTCACCCGCTCGACATGGCGGCGGAGGCGCTGGCGGGCGAACTGACAGGCGACCCGCCGAGGGAAGCCGACCTCCTCGCCTACCTCGAAGCGCGGCACGGCGTCACCTTGCAGGAGGCGGGCGAGGCGGCGGGGGAGGGCATCCTGCGCAGCTTCGACCCCGGCACGCGGCGGCTCACGCTCGGCCGCGCGCTGCCGCCCGAAACAAGGCGTTTCACCCTCGCCAATCAGATCGCGCTTCTCTCCTTCGGTACGATCATCGCCGACATCGCGAGCGCCTCGAAACTGCCGAGCGCGGAAGAGCGCAATCTCTTGGAGGCGGGCCTCGCCAATTACGGCGCCTCGGCGCTCCTCATGCCCTACGAGCGCTTCCGCGCGCGGGCGCGCGCGTTCCGGCACGATATCGACCGGCTGCGCGAGAGCTTCGCGACGAGCTTCGAGCAGACCTGCCACCGGCTTTCGACGCTGCAGCGGCCGGGCGCTCTCGGCGTGCCTTTCTTCTTCTGCCGGGTGGACATGGCCGGCAACATCACCAAGCGCCATTCGGCGACGCGCCTTCAGTTCGCGCGCTTCGGCGGGGCCTGCCCGCTCTGGATCGTCCATGAGGCCGTCGCGATCCCCGACCGGGTGCTGGTCCAACTCGCCGAGATGCCGGATGGTGTGCGCTACGTTTCCATGGCCAAGGGCTTGGTGAAGCCCTCTGGCTCCTATGCCCGCCCGCCCCGGCGCTATGCCGTCGCGCTCGGCTGCGAGGCCGAGCACGCGGGCGCTTTCGTTTATGCGGACGGGATGGACGTGCGGGGCACCGCCACACCGATCGGGGGCACCTGCCGCCTCTGCCCGCGCCCCGACTGCGACCAGCGCGCCTTCCCGCCCACCGAACGGTCGATCTCCGTCGATCCGCATCTGCGCCGCTTCGTGCCCTACCGCGTGCTTTAGGGCGCTTACCCTATGGGGCGCGCCTAAGATCAGTGCGCTCCCGGCATCGCCCGGCAACGCGGCCTGAACCGCCTCAGGCGACCGCTTCGAGCGCGGCGGGCTCGGGCCATGCCGGCATCTTGCCGCGCCGGGTTTCCACGAAGCGCGACATGCGCAGCACCGTGAGGTCGGCGAAGCGGGGGCCGACGATCTGGAGACCGATGGGCATTCCGCTCGCCGCGAAGCCGCAATTCACCGAGGCCGCCGGCTGGTCCGACATGTTCCAGGGAACCGTGAAGGCGATATGCTCGAAGGGCCGCTGCGGATCGTTGGTGGGCGAGGGCCATTCGGCCGGGTAGGATACGATGGGGTTGGTCGGCGAGAGCACGATATCGACGCTCTGGAACAGCGCGCCGCAGCTCTTGCGCATGGCCATGGTCTGGTCGAAGCCCCTGACGGCCTCCACCCCGCTGACCTGCGCGCCCGCCTCGGCCCATTCGAGAATATAGGGCAGGATCAGCGCGCGCCGGGCGTCCTCCAGCTTCAGCATCTGGCCCCAGAAGCGCGCGCGCCAGAACGCGTCGAGCCCGTCCAGCATCTCGCGCGTCAGCACCGGCTTCACGTCGAAGACGCGGGCCCCTGCCGCCTCGAACCAGCGCGCGGCCTTGCGCACGGCCGCCTCGATTTCGGGCTCGACGGGAAGGCCGCAGCCGGCATCCATCATGACCCCGACGCGCAGGCCCGAGACGTCGACATTCTCGATATCGGTCCAGCTGATCGCCTCGGGCGGCAGGCTCGTGCCGTCCCGCCAGTCGGGGCGGGACAGGGAGGCCATCATCAGGGCCGCGTCCTCCACGGTGCGCGTCATCGGGCCGATGCAGCGCCCGACATAATAGGGATCGACGGGAATGCGCCCCTGGCTCGGCTTGAGGCCGAAAATGCCCGTCCAGCCCGCCGGCAGCCGGATGGAGCCGCCGATATCGGTGCCCACATGAAACGGGCCGTAGCTCGCCGCCGCCGCGGCCGACGCCCCGGAACTCGACCCGCCCGGATTGAGCGCGAGGTTCCACGGATTGCGCGACAGCTTGTGGAAGGACGACAGGCCGGAGGACAACATGCCGTAGTCCGGGCAGGTCGTCTTGGCGAAGATGATCGCCCCGTCCTCGCGAAGGCGCGCCGCTGCGGGCGCGTCCACCTCGGCGGGCTCCAAGACGGTCGCGGCGGTGCCGAGCGGCACGCCGAGGCCGCGCGTTGCGATCAGTTCCTTGACCGAGACCGGGATGCCGTCGAGCGGCCCGGCCGGCGCGCCGCGCGCCCAGCGCTCGGTGGAGGCGCGGGCCTCCTCTCGCGCGGTGTCGGGATCATAGGCCCAGAGCGCGGCGACGTCAGGTTCGAAGGCCTCGATCCGCTGCTCCACCGCCTGCCAATAGTCCAGCGGGGAGAGCGATCGGTCGCGGAACCGGCGCAGGAGTTCGCTCGCGGTGAGGTCGAGAAGGGAGGTCATCTCTGGCAAGCTCTTTTCGGGATCAGGATCGAGGGGCCGCAAGGTCGCCGGCCGGGGCCGGCGGCGGCGTGGCGCGCGCGTGGTGGCAGGCGGCCCGCCAG
>NZ_BBWS01000054.1:0-127322 GCF_001463925.1 Aureimonas sp. N4
GGCCCGCCAGTCCACGGGCCGGGAAGCGGGGGCGATGTCGGCCGGGGCGATGTCAACCGGGGCCGGGGCCTCGCGCCGGCAGATCTCCGTCGCCTCGACGCAGCGCGGCCGGAAGGCGCAGCCGTTCCAGTCGCCCGGCTCGGCCGGAAACGGAGGAGACTTTTCTTCGCGATCCGGGGCCATGCCGGCGCGGCCGGGCTCGGCGGCCAGCAGCAGGCGCGTATAGGGATGACGGGGGGCTTCGAAAACCTCGCCCGTCGCGCCGCTTTCCACGATCCGCCCGCGATACATGACCGCCACCCGGTCGCAGATGGCTTCCACCACCGAGAGATTGTGGGTGATGAACAGGAAGGCGGCGCCGGTGCGCTCGCGCAGGTCGAGGATGAGGTTCAGAACCTGCGCCTGAACGGAGAGATCGAGCGCCGAGACCGCCTCGTCGGCGATCACGAGATCGGGCCGGGTGACGAGCGCGCGCGCGATGGCGACACGCTGGCGCTGGCCGCCGGAGAACTCGTGCGGGAAGCGCGTGGCGTCGGTGGCTTTGAGACCGACCGCCTCCAGCATCTCGGCCACGCGCCGTTCGGTCTCGGCCTTGGACAGACGCGGCGTGAGGACGCCCAGCGGCTCGGCCACCGACCAGCCGATGCGCCGGCGCGGATCGAGCGAGCCGTAGGGGTCCTGGAACACCATCTGGAAGCGGTCGCGCCGGCGCAGCAGCGCGCGCTTGTCCATCGTCACGAGGTCTTCGCCGTTCAGGAGGACTTGGCCCGAGGTCGGCCGGTCGAGCGCCGCGACGACGCGCGCGAGTGTCGATTTTCCGCAGCCGCTTTCGCCGACGATGCCGACGATCTCGCCCTTTTCCACGGTCAGCGACACGCCATCGACGGCCCGAAGCGCCGTGCCGCGTCCGGCGAGGCCGGAGCCGTAATCGCGCACGACGTCCCGAAGCGCCAGAAGCGGCGTGCTCATGGCAAGCGAAGCGCTCATCGGGCCACCTCCTCGCCGGCGCGGATGCAGCGCACGCCGTGCCGCTCCGACAGGTTGCGCCAGCGCGGCTCGCCCGCCTCGCAGGCGTCGATGCGGGCCTCGCAGCGCGGGGCGAAACGGCAGCCGGGCGGCAGGTCGGTGAGCGGCGGAACACCGCCCGGAATGGTGAAGAGACGCTCGCCGGGGGCCATGCGCCGGGGCATCGCCTTCAGGAGACCCGATGTGTAAGGATTGGCGGGCCGGCGCAGCAGCTCGGCGGTCGCGCCGTCTTCGAGGCGCGTGCCGGCATAGAGCACCAGCATCCGCTCGGTCGCGCGCGCGATGACGCCGAGATCGTGGCTGACGAGGATCAGCCCCATGCCGCTTTCGCGCACGAGTTCGGCGACGATATCGAGGATTTCGGCCTGCACGGTGACATCGAGCGCGGTGGTGGGCTCGTCGGCCAGAAGGATCGAGGGCTCCAGGGCCAGCGCGATGGCGATGCCGATGCGCTGGCGCTGGCCGCCGGACATTTCGTGCGGATAGGCGTCGATGCGCCGGCGCGCGTCGGGAATGCGCACGCGCTCCAAAAGCTCCAGCACGCGCGGGCGGGCCTCGGTGCGCGACAGGCCGCGCGTGCGCACCAGACCCTCGGCGATCTGATCACCCACCCGCATCCCCGGATTGAGCGCCGTCATCGGCTCCTGAAAGATCATGCCGATCCGCCGGCCCCTGACAGCGCAGAGCGCCCGGTCGTCGAGGCCCAGAAGCTCCTGCCCGTCGAGGCGGACCGAGCCGGTGGTGATGGCGTTGCCCGGCAGAAGACCGATCAGGGCGAGCGAGAGCATCGACTTGCCCGAGCCGGACTCGCCGACGATGCCGAGCGTCTGGCCGCGTTCCAGCTCAAAGGAGAGATCGTTGACGATGCGCAGCGGCGTCTGGCCGGGGCGGGCCATGTCGATGGCAAGGGATTTGACGGCAAGCAGGGGCGCATTCATTTGCCGAGAGTCCGTCTGGGGTCGAGAAGGTCGCGCAAGCCGTCGCCCAGAAGGTTCAGGCCGAGCACGGCCAGCGCGATCGTGGTGCCCGGAACGATGGCGAGCCAGGGGGCGGCCACCATCTGGACCTGCGCATCAGCCAGCATCCGCCCCCAGCTCGGTGTCGGCGGTGGCGCGCCGAGCCCGAGAAACGAGAGGCCGGCTTCGGTGAGAATGGCCAGGCCGAGCTGGATCGTCACCTGCACGATGATCTGGCTGGCGATGTTGGGGAGGACATGGGCGAAGGTGATGCCGATCGTGCCCTTGCCCGCGCCGCGCGCGGCCAGGATATAATCCCGCGACCAGATCTGCAGCGCGGTGGAGCGCGTCACGCGCGCGAAGACCGGCACCATGAAGACGGCAATGGCGGCAATCGCCGTCAGCCGCCCGGGCCCGAGCAACGCGCCCAGCATCATGGCCGAGACGATGGGCGGAAAGGCGAAGATGACGTCGCAGGCCCGCATGAGGAGGTCTTCGACCCGCCCCCGGCAGGCCGCCGCCGAAACGCCGACCAGCGTGCCGCCGATCGTGCCGAGCGCGACGGCGAGCGCGGCGACGCTCAGCGAATTCTGCGCGCCCACCATCAGGATCGACAGGACATCGCGCCCGAACTGGTCGGTGCCAAGCAAGCCGACGTCCAGCGGGGCCTTCAGCTTCTGGGCAATCATCATGCGGGTGGGGGAGGCCGGCGTCCAGACGAGGGACACGAGCGCCATCGCGATCAGGAGACCGACGATCGCGCTGCCCGCCACGAGGCGGGGGGACAGGCGACGGGCGGCGGCTTTGGGCGCGATCTTGGCGAGGGCGGCGGCGCTCATCGGGCCGCTCCCGAGCGCAGGCGCGGATCGAGCGCGAGATAGGCCATGTCCACGAGGAAGTTCACCACGATCACGAGGCCGGCGAGAAACAGGACGACGCTCTGCATCACGATCAGATCGCGCTGCGAAAAGGCCTGATAGGCCAAGCGCCCGAGCCCCGGCAGGCCGAACACGTTTTCCACCAGCACCGAGCCGGCGACGAGATAGGTGAACTGGAGCCCGAGCATGGTGACGACGGGCAGCAGCGCGTTCGGCACGACATGGCGCCAGAGCGCCCAGCGCCGGTCCAGTCCCTTGGCGCGCGCGGTGCGCACGAAATCCTCGTTGAGGACATCCAGAACCGCCGCGCGGGTGACGCGGGTGAGAATGCCCGCTTGCGGCAGGGCCAGAGCGACGGCGGGCAGAAGAAGGGCCGCAAGCGCGGGGAGGGCACCCGCCTGCCAGCCGGGAAAGCCGCCCGCCGGCATCCAGCCGAGGCCGGAGGCGAAGACGAGGATCAGGAGAAGGCCGATCCAGAAATTCGGCAGGGCGACGCTGCCCTGCGTGAAGACTGTGACCAGCGCGTCCCGCCAGCGGCCCTGATGAGCGGCCGCCGTGACGCCGAGCGGGATCGAGACGAGAAGTGCGAGAAAGGTCGAGAGCGCGGCCAGTGGCAGGGTGACCAGAAGCCGCTCGCCGACCAGCCCCGCCACCGGCACGCCGTAGGTATAGGACACCCCGAAATCGCCCGTCAGCGCGCCGGAGATCCAGCGGCCGAAGCGCACCAGCATCGGCGCGTCCAGCCCCATCTGACTGCGCAGCGCCGCCAGCGTGTCGGGCTGCGCCGAGGTGCCGAGCATGACCGCCGCCGGGTCGCCCGGCAGGACGTTCATCGCCAGAAAGATCAGGAACGAGACGACGAGAAGCGTCGAGACGAGGCCGACGATGCGCCGTGCCAAGAGACCGAGCATGAGGGCCTGCCGGAGCGAGGAAGCTTGAGGGTGTGGACTGGTCCGCCGGGCCCTTACTGGGTCCAGCGAACCTGTGTCAGATCGTTGGAGGGGATCGGCTCGTTGGTCCAGAAGCCTTCGAGCCCGGCTTTCCAGACGGCGAGTTTGGGCATGACGAAGAGGTAGAGAGCCGGCACGTCGGTCGCCAGGATCGTCTGCACCTCGCCATAGGCTGCAAGGCGTTCGTCTTCGCTGGTCGCCTGCTCGGCCTTGGTGATCGCGGCGTCGAGGACGGGGTTGTGGTAGCCGAAATAATAGTTGGGCCGCGAATAGATCGCGACGTCCATCGGCTCGGCATGGGCGATGATCGTCATGTCGAAATTCTTGCCCGTGAACACGTCGGCCACCCAGCGGGCGGGAAACTCCGTCGGCTCAATGGTCATGGTCACGCCGATCTCGGCGAACATGGCCTGCATGATCTCGGCCGAGCGCGTGGCATAGGCCATCTGCGGGGCCTTGATGGTGAAGGCCAGCGTTCCGTCATAGCCCGCTTCCGCAAGCAGCGCCTTGGCCTTGGCCGGGTCGTAGGGATAGACGGAGGTCAGGTCCTTGTAGCCGGGGTCGTTGGGCGTGTAGTGGCTGCCGATGGCCGTGCCGAAGCCCGAATAAGCACCCTCGATCAGCATGTTGCGATCCACCGCCATCATCAGGGCCTGGCGCACGCGCGGGTCGGAGAAGGGCTTCTTGGCGCTGTTCATGCCCGCCACGACCTTCATTTCGGTCTGGCCGACTTCCGTCTTGAAGCGCTCGTCCTTCTGGAGCTGGGTGAACAGCTCGGGCGCGGCGAAGAGCGGGATGGCGTCCACATCGCCCGACTGCATCGCGACGAGCTGCGCCTGCGGGTCGCCGATGAAGCGGAACGTGACCTGTTCCAGGCCGGCGGCGCCCGCCTTGTCCCAATAATCGGCGTTCTTCTTCAGAACCACCCGGTCGCCCTTGGTCCAGCTTTCGAAGCGGAAGGGGCCGGTGCCGACCGGATTGGTCTTGAGCGTGTCGGCGGCCTTGGGCGGCACCATGACCGCCGCCGGCCAGCCGAGCCAATAGAGAAGATTGCTGGATGGGCGCTTCAGGCGAAGGGTCAGCGTGCCCGCATCGGGGGCATCCACGGTCTCGATCACCGAGAAGAACGGCTTCTGCGGGTTCACCGAGCTTTCACCGCGCGCGCGGTCCAGCGTGAACTTGGCGGCCGCGCTGTCGAAGGCCTCGCCATCGTGGAAGGTGACGCCCGAGCGCAGCTTGAACGTATAGGTCAGGCCATCGGGCGAGATGGTCCAGCTTTCGGCCAGCTGCGGCTGCACCTTGCCGTCGCGGTCGATCCGAACGAGGCCCTGATAGATGTTCTGCCAGGTGACCTGACCGATCGTGACGGGCGCGGCGATCGTGGGGTCGAGGCCGGCTGGCTCGGTGGTCATGCCCAGCACGAGGTCGGTGCGCGGGGCGGCCTGCGCGGGGGCGAGCCCAGACATCGCCATCCCCGACAGGAGCACGGCTCCGCCCAGAAGCTGAGCGAGATGACGCCTGGATATGAGCATGACCGAATCCCTCCAAGATCGTTTCGGCCGCTGGCCGCGTGGCACCCGGTCGCAAGTGAACAATGTCGCGACTGTTTCGGCTATGTCTATTTCTGGCTTGGGGTGTAGCGGAAATCGATACACGATCAAGCGAGGGCACCCACGCGCCGCCGCCGCCGGGCGCTGTGTCGGACGAAAAAGGGGCGCCAAGCGCGCCTTCGCAGGATGCCGAGCGCGTTCGCGCACCGGCGTCCCGGCGAGCGCGGCAAGTCAGATCAGAGATGTGTTACGGGGAGATGGCACGCCGCTTCTTCGACGACGCCTTGCACGATGCCGCCGAGCGCTGGCCTATCCGTCCTTGCCCAGAAGGTCGTGGAGATGCTGCTCCAGATGGCTGAGGAGCTTGGCTGCGGCAAAGGGAAGGGAGCGGTCGCGCGTCACCGACAGGGCCAACCGCGCGCGGATCTGCCAGCCGCCCCGGATCGGAATGGCGCACAATTCGCCCAGCGCCATTTCGCGCGCCACGGCGAGCGCGGGCAGGATCAGCGCCGCCGCGCCCCGGCGGCCGAGTTCCTTCTGGATTTCGATCGAGTTGGTGACGAAGAGGCGGTTGAGATCGACGCCCGCCTGCGCGGCGCTTTCCTCCAGCGCCCGGCGCGCGCCGAAGCTCTCGTCGGGGATCGCCAGGGGAAACTGGGCCAGCTCGGCGAGCGAGACATGCGGGAGCTTCGCCAGCGGATGATGCGGGGCGACGATCACCATGTTTTCCACCGCGCCGCTGAGGCGCTCCACCACATCGGGATGGGCGGGCGTGAACATGGTGAGCGCGATGTCGGCTTCCGCCAGAACCAGCCGCTCGATGGCGTCGTTGGCGCTCAGAATGCGGATGTCGAAGGAGACCTGCGGATAGAGCGCGCTGAACGAGGCCACGGCCGGGGTGAGGATGCTCGTGGTGAGCGCGCCGTTGGTGACGATCTTCACCTCGCCCCGGCGCAGGCCCTTGAGATCGTCGATGAAGACGGCGACCTGATCGAGATCGCGCAGCGTGCGCGACAAGCGCTCGGCCAGAAGTTCGCCCGCCGCCGTCAGGCGGATGCCGCGCGAATCCCGATCCACCAGCGGCGTGCCGAAATGATGCTCGAGATTGGCGACCTGCCGGCTGATCGCTGTGGGCGCGACGTTGAGGCGCTGGGCCGCCTGCCGCATGGATTTGGCGCGAACGAGTTCGTAGAAATAGATCAGCGAGCGGATCTGCATGGGCCCCTCCATCGCGACCGGCCAGGACGCGCGCCGTCCCGGCCTCGCCTACACCACCGGCGCGCCTCCAGCCAAGCAGTCGGAGCGGCCGCTGTGCCCCCCGCGCGTCAGCGCCCAGCGGGAACCTGAGCGACCGCCTCGCAGAGCGCGGCCGTGATCCGCTCCGTGCCGGCCGAGCCGCCGATATCGGCGCTGAGCAGCCCGTCGCGGATGCAGGTCTCTACGGCGGCCCGGATGCGGCGCGCCCCGTCCGTCAACCTCTCGTCGCCGTGGCCGTGGCCGAGCCAGTCGAGCATGGAGGCGGCCGAGAGAACGGTGCCGTAGGGATTGGCGATGCCCTTGCCGGCGATGTCGGGTGCGGAACCGTGGGCGGCCTGGAAGAAGCCGTTATGCGCGCCGACTTCCGCCGAAGGGGCCATGCCCATGCCCCCGACCGTGGCGGCCGCCAGATCGGACAGGATGTCGCCGAACATGTTTTCCGTCACGATGACATTGTAGTGGCTGGGTCTCATGACGAGATGCATCGCCATCGCGTCGATCAGGGCGTGCTCGGTCTCGATATCGGGATAGTCCTTCGCCACGCGATCGAAGATCGAGCGGAAGAAGGCGTAGCTCCTGAGCACATTGGCCTTGTCGCAGCAGGTCACGCGGCGCACGCCGTCGCGCGGCGCGCCGTCCGACTGGCGGGCGAGTTCGAAGGCCTTGCGCACGATGCGCTCGACGCCGTGCCGCGTCTGGACAAGAGGATCGATCGCGACCTCGCCCCGCAGCAGGGCCCCGCCGCCCCGCGCGGCGTAAAGGCCCTCGCTGTTCTCGCGCAGGATCACATAGTCGATGTCGCCCGCCTTCACGTCGCGCAGCGGGCTGCGCACACCGTCATAAAGGCGGATCGGCCGGATATTGGCGAAGAGGTCGAGTTCGAAGCGCAGCCGCAGCGTGAAGTCGAGGCCCGCTTCCGTCCCGTCGGGATGCACGACACCCGGAAGCCCGCCGGCCCCGTGCAGGATGGCGTCCGCCTCGCGGCATCCCTCGAAGCTCGCCTCCGGGAAGCTCTCGCCCGTCTCCAAATAGTGCTGCGCGCCCGCATCGTATTCGCGGAAGGCGAGGGGCGAAGCGGACCCAAGCGCGGCTTCCACGACCCGCATGGCGGCGCGGCAGACTTCGGGGCCGATCCCGTCTCCGTGGACGACGGCGATGGTGTAGGTTTTCATCGATCCACCCTCAGATGCACTTGCCGCCATCGACCAGAAGATCGACGCCGGTGATCATGCTGGCCTCGTCCGAGCAGAGAAACGCGGCGGCGTTGCCCATGTCGGCGGGCGTCGAGAGGCGGCCGAGCGGGATCGTGCCCACGATGCGCGCGCGGATCTCGTCACTGTCGCCGCCGATGAAGGTGGACAGGAGCGGCGTGTCGCCTGCCACGGGGTTGATGGCGTTGACGCGGATGCCGAACGGGGCGAGTTCCACGGCCATGCCGCGCGTCGCCGCGATCGCCCAGCCCTTGGAGGCGTTGTACCAGGTGAGGTTCGGCCGGGGCGAGATGCCGCCCGTGGAGGCGACGTTCAGGATATTGCCGCGCCCGGTCTCCTTGAAATGCGGCACCAGCGCCCGCGCGCCGTTGAAGATCGAGCGCATGTTGACCGCCGCCAGCTTGTCGAACAGCTCTTCGCTGACGTCTTCCAGCGGCGTCGGCGTCTGGCCGACCCCGGCATTGTTCACGAGAATGTCGATGCGGCCGAAGCGCGTTTTGGCCAGATCGAGCGCGGCTTCGAAACTCTGGAGGCGCGACACGTCGCCCTCGATCGCCACGACGGCGTCGCCGATCTCGTCCGCCACGCGGCGGGCGGCGGCCATGTCCCGATCCATCAGGATGACCTTCGCGCCCTCGACGGCGAATTTGCGAACGATGCCCTCGCCGAAGCCCGAGCCGCCGCCCGTGACGATAGCGGTCTTTCCAGAAAGTCTCATGGGTGCGTCCTCCTGCCCCGTCCTATCGCCCATCGCCGCCCGGCCGGGCAGTCAGATAAACTGAACAGCCGTCGCCTTTTTTCGTCCTGACACCGATCGGGGCGGCGCGTAGACGCTTGGGCTCAGTTCGACGCGGCGAGGGCGTCGCGGAAAATGTCCTTGAGACGCTCGGAATAGCTGTGCGGGACATTGCCGGGCGCGGTGAGGAGGCCGATCCAGCGATGGCCCTGCGAGGGATCGATCGGCACGACCCGGACGGCGGGCGCCGCATCCACGATCGAGATGCGCGGCAACACGCAGATGCCGAGGCCGGCTTTCGCCAGCGACAGCGCGGTCTGGCTCGCCGCGACCTCGTATTGCGGCGACAGCTCGATGTCCTGCGCCTTCGCCAGACGGTCGAGAAGCGCCCTTGCGGCGGTGGTTCGGTTGAGGAGGATCAGCGGATGGCGGGCGAGATCCTCGATGCCGAGCGCGGCGCGCCCCTCGTCGAACTCGCGCGGGACGCAGGCATGGAGCGGGTCTTCCAGGATCGGCTCGAACTGGAGATCGGCGGGTTCGGCCAGTTCCGGCCCGATATAGAACTCGATCTCCTGCCGCTGGATCATCGCGACCGCCGCCTGCGGCGACACCTCGATCACCTCGACATGGCTGTGGGGATAGCGCAGCTTGAACGTGGCGAGGATGCCGGCGAGCCTCGTGGCGGCCAGCGTCGGGGCGCAGGCGATGCGGATGCGGCCCTTGCGCCGGGCGACCAGATCGGCGACGTGATCGATGCTGGCG
This sequence comes from Aureimonas sp. N4, assembly GCF_001463925.1. Lineage (NCBI taxonomy): Bacteria > Pseudomonadati > Pseudomonadota > Alphaproteobacteria > Hyphomicrobiales > Aurantimonadaceae > Aureimonas > Aureimonas sp. N4. The sequence goes on from NZ_BBWS01000054.1 coordinate 9,327, forward strand.
CGGATGTCGCCCATGGATTTCGAAACGGACTCGTAGAGCAACCGCCCGTCCGGCGTCAGTTCGGTTCGCTGCCGCGTGCGGATGAACAGGCTGATGCCGATCTGCTCTTCGAGATCGCGGATCTGCATGCTGATGGCGGAGGGCGCGCGGTTGCTGTCCTTGGCGGCCTGCCGGAAGCTGCCGCTTTCGACGGCGGCCAGAAAGGTCTGGAGAAGCTTGAGGTTGATCGCCGACATCGCCCTTCCCTCGCTCCTTCCGGCCGATTGCGCCGTCTGACCGGGCGACCCCCGCGATAGGGGATCGCCCGCCATCTCACAAGGGAGCAAGCCCGCCCCGCCGCGAACGGGCGGGCCCGCCTCCCGACCCCCATTCGACACGAGGAATTCGACCATGAACCAGATGCTGGCCGACGCCACCATTCCGCTGCGCAAGCCGATCGATGGCGGCCACCGCCCCATGTTCATCGACGGGCAATGGGTCGAGAGCCTGTCGGGCGAGCGTCTGGAAACGCGCAACCCCGCCAACGGCCGGTTGCTCGCCACCGTACCCTCCGGCACGAAGGAGGACGTGGACCGCGCCGTGAAGGCCGCGCGCCGGGCCTTCCACGGGCCTTGGAGCCGGATGAAGCCCTTCGAGCGGCAGGCGCTCCTCCTGCGCATCGCGGACCTGTTCGAGAAACATTGGGAGGAAATCAGCGCCTCTGATACGCAGGACATGGGCCTGCCGATCAGCCGCACCCGCGCCAACCGGCTGCGCGTCGTCGGGATGCTGCGCTATTACGCCGGCATGGCGACCGCCATCACCGGCGACACGATCCGCAATTCGATCCCCGGCGACGTGTTCTCGATGACGGTGCGCGAACCGGTGGGCGTCGTCGGCGCGATCATCCCCTGGAACGCGCCCACCGCCTCCTCGATCTGGAAGATCGGCCCGGCGCTCGCGACCGGCTGCACCATCGTCCTCAAGCCCTCCGAAGACGCGCCGCTGACCCCGCTCCTGATCGCCGACATCATGGCGGAAGCCGGCGTGCCGGACGGCGTGGTCAATATCGTGACCGGCACTGGGGCGAGCGCCGGCGCGGCGCTGGCCGAGCACCCGGACGTCAACAAGCTCGTCTTCACCGGCTCCACGCTGACGGGGCAGGCCATCGTGCGCGCCTCGGCGGTCGGCCCCAAGCGCGTGTCGCTGGAGCTGGGCGGCAAGTCGCCCCTGATCATCTGCGCCGATGCCGATCTCGACAAGGCGGTGCCGATCGCGGCCATGGCGGTCTACGCCCATTCTGGCCAGATCTGCATCGCCGGCTCGCGCCTTTTCGTGGAAGCCCCGATCCATGACGAGTTCGTTCAGCGCCTCGTCGCCTTCTCCAAGGGCTTGCGCATCGGCGACGGGATGCAGGCCGACACGCAGATCGGCCCTGTGGTCTCGCGCCGGCAGCTCGACAAGATCATGGGCTATATCGAGCAGGGACGGGAGGGCGGCGCGCAGCTGATGACGGGCGGGCGGCAACTCACGGACGCCGATTTGGCCGCCGGCCATTTCGTCGAGCCCACGATCTTCGCCGATGTCGAGGACGACATGGTGATCGCGCGCGAGGAAATCTTCGGCCCGGTGATCTCGGCGCTGCGCTTCGAGGAGGTGGGTGACGTGATCGCGCGCGCCAACGACACGCCCTATGGATTGGCGGCCGGCGTCTTCACGCGCGACATCGGCAAGGCGCACCGCATCGCCTCCGCGCTCCAAGCCGGCTCGGTCTTCGTCAACGGCTATCACCTGCTCGACCCCGCCGTGCCCTTCGGCGGCTACAAGTCCAGCGGCTATGGCCGCGAGGGCGGAGCCGAGCAGATCGACGGCTATCTCAACACCAAGGCCATCTGGATCGACACCAACTAAGCGCTTCTATTTCGCCCTCGGGCCTTCTCGCGCCCTCAGCCGCCCGAGCGTTCCGCGTCGGGCGGCACCGAATAGGCCTTTTTCAGGCAGCGCAGCGTGAAGCTCGTGCGCGAGTGCCTGATGCCGCGCACCTTGAAGAGCCGCTTGCGCAGAAATTCCTCGTAGCCCGCCGTGCCGTTCACCGCGACCTTGAGGAAATAGTCGTATTCGCCCGTGGTGAGATAGACCTCCAGCACCTCCGGCATGGCGGCCATGGCGCGGCCGAAATTCTCCACCGCATCGTCGTCGTGCCGGTCGAGCGTCACCTCCAGAAGCACGATCTCGCTCGCACCCAGAAGCTCCTGATCGAGAAGGGCCATATAGCCCTGGATATAGCCGTCCCGCTCCAGGCGCTTGACGCGCTGCCAGCAGGGCGCGGGCGACAGGTTCACCGCCTCCGACAATTGCTGGTTGGTGAGCCGCCCGTCGCCCAGAAGCGCTTTCAGGATCTTCCGGTCGATGGCGTCGATCGGCTTGGCCATGCGCGGTGCCCCGAAAGGAAATTTCGCAAGAGACGTCCAGAGCCAATCATCCTTTCGAGCGGCGGGCAAGGCAGGCCGAAATGCGAGAGATGATTTGGCCTGATTTCCCCTAGGCTGATGCCTGGTCTGGGAGGTCCATCATGCAGCTCGTTTCGTTCGATCCGTCCGTTCTCCGCGCGCGCCCTAATCGCCTTCCGCTTGTCCCCTGAGAGGGCGCACCGGGCAGGTTTCAGCGCAAACGGGAGGATGAGAGATGACGGACGGCACTCCAACCAGCGGTGCGCGCGAGCGCAGGGCGCTTTCGCTGACGATTCCCGAACCCGACGCGCGGCCGGGCGGGCCGCCCGACTTCTCGCATGTCGCGATCCCGCGCGCCGGAGCCATCCGCCGGCCCGGGATCGACGAAGAGCCGGAGGCCATGCGCGACCTCGCCTTCGGCATCATCCGGGTGCTGGATCGGCACGGGGCGGCGGTGGGGCCTTGGGCGGGATCACTGACGCCCGACGAGCTGCGCGAGGGGCTTCGTCACATGATGACGCTTCGCGCCTATGACGCGCGCATGATCCTGGCGCAGCGCCAGGGCAAGACCTCGTTCTACGTGCAGAATCTCGGCGAGGAAGCCGTCAGCTGCGCCTTTCAGCGGGTGCTCGCCCCCGGCGACATGAACTTCCCGACCTATCGGCAGGCGGGCCTCCTGATCGCCGCCGGCTATCCGCTCCTGAAGATGATGTGCCAGGTCTATTCCAACGACGGCGATGCGGCGCGCGGTCGCCAGCTGCCGGTCTTCTACTCGTCCAAGGCGCACGGCTTCTTCTCGATCTCGGGCAATCTCGCCACGCAATATGTGCAGGCGGTCGGCTGGGCCATGGCCTCCGCGATCATGCGCGACACCCGGATCGCGGCCGCCTGGATCGGCGACGGCGCCACCGCCGAGAGCGATTTCCACGCGGCGCTCGTTTTCGCCTCCACCTACAAGGCCCCTGTCGTTCTCAACATCGTCAACAATCAGTGGGCGATCTCCACCTTTCAGGGCATCGCGCGCGGCGGGGCCGGCACGTTCGCCGCGCGCGGCCATGGGTTCGGCATCCCGGCGCTGCGGGTGGACGGCAACGACTATCTCGCGGTTCACGCGGCCGGTTGCTGGGCCGCCGAGCGCGCCCGGCGCAATCTCGGGCCGACCCTGGTGGAATACGTCACCTATCGCGCGGGCGGCCATTCCACCTCGGACGATCCGTCCGGCTACCGCCCGAAGCAGGAAAGCGAGAACTGGCCGCTGGGCGACCCGATCCTGCGGCTGAAGGGCCATCTCACAGCCATCGGCGAATGGTCCGACGAGCGCCACGTGCAGGCGGAGGCCGAGATCGCGCAGGCGGTCGGCGAGGCGCAAAAGGCGGCGGAAGCCATCGGCACGTTGCAGAACGGCCGCCATCCCTCGCCGAGGGAGATGTTCGAGGATGTCTATGCCGAGATGCCCCCGCATCTGATCGAGCAGCGCCAGCAGGCGGGCTACTGAGATGGCCCGGATGACCATGATCGAGGCGATCCAGAACGCCCACGAACTCGCCATGGAAGCGGACGAGCGCGTCGTGGTGATGGGGCAGGATGTCGGTTTCTTCGGCGGCGTCTTCCGCTGCACGGCGGGCCTTCAGAAGCGGTTCGGCCCCACCCGCTGCTTCGACGCGCCGATCAGCGAGCTCGGCATCGTCGGCACGGCCATCGGCATGGCGGTCTATGGCCTGCGCCCCTGCGTCGAAATCCAGTTCGCCGATTACATGTATCCCGCCTACGACCAGATCGTCTCGGAGGCCGCGCGCCTGCGCTATCGCTCGGCGGGCGAGTTCACTTGCCCGCTGGTGATCCGAATGCCGACGGGCGGAGGCATCTACGGCGCGCAGACCCACAGCCAGAGCCCCGAGGCGCTGTTCACCCATGTCGCCGGGCTCAAGACCGTGATCCCCTCCAACCCCGCAGATGCCAAGGGCCTGCTGCTGGCGGCCATCGCCGATCCCGATCCGGTGATCGTTCTGGAGCCCAAGCGCCTCTATAACGGCCCCTTCGACGGCCATCACGACCGGCCGGTGGTGCCCTGGAAGACGCACGAGATGGGGGAGGTGCCTGATGAGGCCTATACCGTGCCGCTCGGGCAGGCCGCCATTCGCCGCGAGGGCTCGGCGCTCACCATTCTCGCCTATGGCACGATGGTTCATGTCGCGCTGGCCGCCGTCGCCGAGCAGGGTGTCGATGCCGAAGTCATCGACCTGCGCACGCTGATGCCGCTCGACAAGCCCACCATTGTCGCTTCCGTGCGCAAGACCGGCCGCTGCCTCATCGTTCACGAGGCAACGCTGACCTGCGGCTTCGGCGCGGAGCTGGCCGCTATCGTCCAGCGCGAGTGCTTCTACCATCTGGAAGCGCCCATCGAGCGCGTCGCAGGATGGGACACGCCCTATCCCCATGCCGGCGAGTGGGACTACTTCCCCGGCCCCAGCCGGGTGGGCGCCGCGATCCGTTCGGTTCTGGAGGGTTGAAATGACCGTGGTCACGATGAAGCTGCCCGATGTGGGCGAGGGGATCGCCGAAGCCGAACTCGTGGAATGGCATGTGGCTGTCGGCGACACCGTGCGCGAGGACCAGATCCTCGCCTCCGTGATGACCGACAAGGCGACGGTCGAGATTCCTTCGACGGTGGAGGGCACGGTTCGCTGGCTCGGCGGGGAAATCGGCCAGCCTCTGGCGATCGGCGGCGATCTCATCGGAATCGAGACCGAGGAAGCCGCACCGCCCCCGGCGCACTGCGAGTCCGAAGGGCGGGAGACGGCGGAGACCTCGCTGGCCCCGGCCGCCCCTCTTGCCTCGGCCGAGCCCGAGGCGCGCCCACCTTCGCCTGACGTCCGCCCCCCTGCCGCTGGCGAGCAGAAGCCGCTCGCAGCCCCGGCCGTGCGCGCGCGGGCGATGTCGGCCGGCATCGACCTGCGCCGCGTTCCCGGCACCGGGCCGGACGGCCGGATCACCCATGAGGATCTCGACGCTTTCGCCTCCGCCCCCGCGCCCTCCAAGGACGACCCGGCAACGGACAGCGTGCGCGAGACCAAGCTCACCGGGCTGCGGCGCAGGATCGCCGAGCGCATGGCGAACGCCAGCAGGCGCATTCCCCACATCACCATCGTGGAGGAGGTGGACGTGACCGCGCTGGAAGCACTGCGCGAGCAAATGAACGCCGGGCGCGCAGCCGAGCGCCCAAAGCTCACCGTGCTGCCCTTTCTCATGCTGGCGCTCGTGCGCGCCATCAAGGATCAGCCGGCTCTGAACGCCCATTTCGACGACGAGGCCGAACTGATCCGGGCCTTTACTGCCGTTCATATCGGCATCGCCACGCAGACCGAAGGCGGGCTCATGGTGCCCGTGATCCGCCATTGCGAGCGGCGTTCGATCTGGGACGCGGCCGGTGAACTGGCGCGGGTCGCCGAGGCCGCGCGAACAGGCACGGCGAGCCGCGACGAGCTGACCGGCTCCACCATCACCATTTCCTCGCTCGGCCCCTTGGGCGCGATCGCCACGACGCCGATCATCAACCACCCGGAGGTCGCGATCCTCGGCGTCAACCGCATGGAGATCCGCCCCCGGTGGGACGGCGCGGGCTTCGTGCCGCGCAAGATGATGAACCTCTCCTCGAGCTTCGATCACCGCGTCGTCGACGGCTGGGACGCCGCCCTGTTCGTGAAGCGCCTCAAGACGCTTTTGGAAACGCCCGCCCTGATCTTCGTGGAGATGTGAGGGTCTGTCGGGTCAGGACGGGCGACCCGATGCCGGCGAGCCGCGCGATGCGGCTGCGTTCGGGGTCTGCGCCCGAATCGTCACGTCGAGCGCCGTGGTCGGCTCGTCGGCGATCGGAAGCCAAGGGCTGGCAGACAGGCCGCGTGCATCGCGAATGCGCGCGGAATCCAGCATCCTGAACGCCTCGGCGCGCGCCGCCCCCATGCTCATGCCCGGATGGACGCGGCCACCTGATCCCCGGCGGCGCTCCAGCCGGACGCCTGTTGATGATGCCGCCGGCGGAAGTGCGCTCGGCGACATGACCGGGGGCGTCAGCGCGACCGCGCCGACCGAGCCGAATTTACGCGTCTCAGTTCGAAAGGAGGCTGGCTGCGGCCGGGATGCGGGCGATGACCTTGATTTCGAAATCGAACCCAGCGAGCCAGTTGACGCCGATCGCGGTCCAGTTCGGATAGGGTGCTTGCGAGAACGCTTCGCTTTTCACGTCCATGATCGTCGGGAACTGCTTTTCCGGATCGGTATGGAACGTCGTCACATCGACGATATCGTCGAATGTGCAGCCTGCGGCATCCAGCGTTTGCCGAAGATTGAGAAAGGCTTGGCGAACCTGCTGGCCGAAGTCGGGCTCGGGCGTGCCGTCCGAACGGCTTCCCACCTGCCCGGACACGAACAGAAGATCGCCGGAGCGGATGGCGGCTGAATAGCCGTGAGCCTCGTAGAGCGCGTGACGGTCGGCGGGAAACACGGCGTCGCGTTTCGTCATGGGGAAATCCTTGTTCGGACGTGCTGCCTGGCGCACCGACCACGAACCCGATGGACGACGAGGCTTCGCGAATGGCTCGCGCAATGATATACGTAGCGTATGTGAAACTATCGCATACGCCGCGTATGTCAACGGCATACGCCTCGTATGAAAGGCGAGGTCGATTTGGCAGGGAAGCGCCGGGCACAGACCATGGAGGAGAACCGGGCCAAACTGGTCTCGGCGGCCAGACGCGCCTTCGCGGAGCGAGGGTTCGCGGAGGCGTCGATGGATGATCTGACGGCCGAGGTCGGGCTGACGCGCGGCGCCCTTTATCACAATTTCGGCGACAAGAAGGGGCTGCTCGCCGCCGTTGTCGCGCAGGTGGACGGCGAAATGGCCGAGAAGGCGCGAGCGGCCGCGGCCGGGGCGTCGAACGATTGGGATGCCCTGATATACGAGGGCGCAGCGTATATTGCTATGGCTCTCGACCCGGAGGTTCGGCGGATCGTTCTCCTGGACGGGCCCGCCTTTCTGGGCGATCCATCCTGCTGGCCAAGCCAGAACGCCTGTCTGGAGATGACGAAGCGCACGGTTGCCGGGCTGGTATCGGACAGGGTCTTGAAGCCCGTGGATGTCGAAGCTGCCGCGCGTCTCTTGAGCGGAGCGGCCTTGAACGCCGCTCTCTGGGTCGCGGCCAGCGACGACCCCCAGTCTGCACTGCCGAAGGCGGTGGAGGCCTTCGGCCTGATGGCGGCGGGGCTTCTGAGGGAAAAGCCGCCTGAGGTCTAGAACCGGCGACAGAACCCTTCGGGTCGTCCGACCGGGTTCTGTCCCCGCCGGGCATCGTTGCGGGTGCGCGTCCATGCGCTGCAGGACCTGCGCCCGGCGCGCCGCCGACAATAACAAGCCCTCGCTTTCCTTTCGCCGAATGGTTCTGTCCCTCGTTCTCAGGCTCCGGCAACGGCAGCGTTCCGAGTGGAGGGGTTGACGACACTCCCGAGTTCCCGGGTCGTCAGGGACCATCCCGTCCGCTCTGGGCCGCGATGGTTTCGAGGAGCAGGTCGGCGAACGCCTCTGCGATGGGTGTTCGTATCGGCACCCGGTGCAGGACCAGCGCGCTCTCAGCGTCGATCTGCCGCTCGCGACCTATGTCGTGGTCGATGAGGTGCCGGCCGACGCCTGGGGGTACGCAGGAGTGACGCAGGAGGCTCGACGCATCGCGGCGGCGTGACCGCTGCGCTTGCAGCCTCCGGCGGATCGCGAATGTCCCGCTCGGGGATCGTCAGGAGCGATCGCCAGGCGGGCGCGCGATCTGCCGCATGTGGAAGGGCGGGACTTCGGGGCCGGGGAGCACCATCTCACCTCCATGTCGGAATTGACGGTCTGGTTTGATGGCGCTTGCCCCTTGTGTCGACGAGAGATCGCGCTGATGCGCCGCCTCGATCGCCGAGGTGCGATCCGCTTCGTGGATGTCGGTCAGGCCGAGCCGGCCGCCTGTCCGCTCGACCGGGGCGAACTGCTCGCGCGTTTCCATGCGTCCGAAAACGGACGCCTGCTCAGCGGCGCGGCAGCGTTTGCGGCCATGTGGCGGGCGATCCCGCTTCTGCGCCCGCTCGGGCTGGCATTCCGGGGGCCGCTCGCGACGGCGTGGCTCGAACGGTTCTACCGGGCCTTCCTGCGAGCGCGCCCGATGCTGCAAAAGCTCGCCCTTCGCCTGGAGCGTCCATGAGACCCAAGCCAGACCCGATCAAGGAGGGCCAGGAAAGCGTCTGGTCCTTTCCACGGCCCGCCATCGCCCAGCCGACCGAGGCGCATATCGTCATCGAGCATCGGGGCCGCCGGATCGCCGACAGCCGGCGCGCGATCCGCACGCTCGAAACCAGTCATCCGCCCAGCTACTACATTCCCCCAGAGGATATCGAGCCCGGCCTTCTGCGCCGGGCGCAGGGGCGCTCCGTCTGCGAATGGAAGGGCGAGGCGGTCTATTGGGACGTGGTGATGGAGGGCCAAACGCTCGAGCGGGTCGGATGGAGCTATCCCGCGCCGACATCCGCCTTCGCCATCCTGAAGGATTACATCGCCTTCTATGCGCGGCCCTTCGACCGCTGCTCGGTGGACGGCCAGATCGTGACGCCGCAGCCCGGCGGGTTCTACGGTGGCTGGATCACCGATGGTTTTGCAGGCCCGTTCAAGGGCGTGGCCGGCAGCGCGGGATGGTGAGACGATGAGCAAACCGGAAGACAGCGCCAGGGGGCGGCCGGTGCCGAGCGGTCGTCTGTCGCGGCTCGGGCAGTTCGGCCGGCTGGCCGGCGGGCTTGCGGGCGGTATACTCGCCGAGGGGGCGCGGCGTCTGGCCGAGGGCGAGCGCCCGGCCATGCGCGACATGCTGCTCACGCCCGGCAATCTGCTTCGCGTTGCCGATCGCCTGTCGCATTTGCGCGGCGCGGCGATGAAGCTTGGGCAGATGATCTCGATGGATGCGGGCGACGCGCTGCCCACCGAACTCTCCCAGCTTATGGCCCGGCTTCGCGCCGAGGCCGATCCCATGCCGCCGGCCCAGCTGCAACGGGTGCTCGCGGCCGAATGGGGGCGCGAGTGGCGCATCCGCTTCCAGCGGTTCGACGACAGGCCCATCGCGGCGGCCTCCATCGGGCAGGTCCACCGGGCTGTGGCGCTGGACGGTCGCGAACTGGCGATCAAGGTCCAGTATCCCGGCGTTCGCGGGAGCATCGACGCCGATGTCGAGAATGTCGCAACGCTTCTGCGCGTGTCCGGCCTCTTGCCGGCCGGTCTCGACATCGCTCCGCTGCTCGCCGAGGCCAAGGCGCAACTGCACGAAGAGACCGACTACCGGCGCGAGGGCGTCCAGATGGAAGCCTATGGCCGCCTTCTGGCTGGCAGCGAAGCTTTCGTGGTGCCGTCCCCGGCGCCCGATTTCACGACCGACAACGTGCTCGCCATGGGGTTCGTCGAGGGCGTGCCGATCGAGAGTATGGCGGGCGCCTCGCAGCCCGAGCGAGATCGCATCGCGGCTCGCCTGATGGGCCTCGTTCTCGACGAACTCTTCCGGTTCGGGATGATGCAGACCGATCCGAATTTCGCGAATTTCCGATACCAGCCCGCGACCGGAGCAATCATCCTTCTGGACTTCGGCGCGACGCGAACGGTCTCGGCCGCGACCGCGCAGGCCTATCGAGGGCTGCTGGCCGCCGGGCTGTCGGGCGATGGCGAAGCGGTGAAACAAGCTGCGCTGGACGCGGGCTTCCTAGGCGAGGCGGCCGTCCGGCGGCACGGGGATCTGATCGATCGCATGATCGGTCTCATCGTCAGCGAAGCCGCCCGAGTGGGTCCGGTCGATTTCGCCGACCGGCGCATCCTGGAGGCGATTCGCGATCAGGCCACCATCGTGGCGGGCGACCGCGAGGCCTGGCATGTCCCGCCGACCGACACGCTCTTCGTTCAGCGCAAGATCGGCGGCATCGCGCTTCTCGCGGCGCGCCTGAAAGCCCGGGTGGATGTCCGGTCAATGGTGGAAGCCCGTCTCGGCATGGACACGGTCTGACGATCGTGGCGCTCACGCGCGCCGCATCGTCTCTGCGCGCGGGGAGGGCTCTGGTTTCGTGAGGTGCACTACGCCGCTACGGCTCCCGCTGGAGGCAGGATCGGGCAATGGCGGGTTTCGGCCTGCGACCGCTCTCGGCAGATGGATTGATAGCCGTCGCCGCGTTTGTCCGGCTCAGGCCGTCATGCGTCATCACGCCTCCCGCCAACTCCCCCGGATGATCCGGAAATCGGTCACGTCGACCGGTCCTCATGAGGTTCCCGATCGATGCGGCGGCTCCCGTGCCCTTGAAAGCCGATCCATGGCATCCAATATACCATCCACTTGGATGTTTATGGGATGGTATCGATGCCGAAGAAGGCGGGCGGGCAGGAGCGTGGCGGGGATAGCGAGAAGCTGACGCTCAATCTCGGCTATGTCGATCTCGGACGGATCGACCTTCTGGTGCATGAGGGCTTCTACGCCAATCGCAGCGACGTCATCCGGACCGCCATTCGCAAACATCTCGATGCGCACGATGCCGAGCTGCGCCGCTCCACGGAGCGTCTCACCCTCGATCTCGGCCTGCGCCGCTTCACCCGCGCCGACCTGGAAGCTGTCAGGGCGGCGGGCGAGATTCTCCATATCCGCGTTCTGGGTCTGGCCTCCCTGGACGATGACATTTCCGCCGATCTCGCGCGCGACACGATCGGGTCGATCACCGTGCTCGGGGCCCTTCAGGCCAGCGCCGCCGTCAAGGCCGCCCTGGCCGACCGCATCCATTGATCGACCCGTCGCCGCGCTTTTCCCGCTTTCGCAAGGAACCCACCATGGTCCGTCCGCTCCCTTTCATGGCCGAGGCGCAACGCCTCGTCCTCTCGCAGCGCCTGTCGGAAGCGACGAGCCTGATTCAGGACCAACTCGGTCTGCGCCGGCCCGCCGCCGCCAGCCCTGCGGATGCGTTCGACGGCCCGACGATCGAACTGCGTGCCGAAACGGTGGAGCCGCCCGGCGGCGCGACACCGGCCAGCCGGCCGAAGCCGCGCATCCGACCACGCTTCGCCACGCCTGCTCCGGCTCGCGCGCAATGGACGAGCCAGCCTCAGCCGGCCATGCCTGAAGGGGCGCAGTTCCTGCGTCTCGAATATGAGGGACCGGCCGGTCGGCGCGCCTATCGGCTCTACGTGCCGGCGGCAAAGGCCGATGGGCCGCGCCCGCTCGTCCTGATGCTGCATGGCTGCACGCAGACACCGGAGGATTTCGCGGTGGGCACGCGGATGAACGCGGTCGCGGAAGACGCGAACGTCCTCGTCGCCTATCCCGAGCAGGACCGATCGGCCAATCCGCGCCTGTGCTGGAACTGGTTCGAGCCCGCGCACCAGGGAGGCCATGCCGGCGAGCCGGCGATCCTGTCCGGCATCGTCGAGGCTATCGCCGGGAGCCATGCCGTCGATCGCGGCCGGATCTTCGCCGCCGGCCTCTCGGCCGGAGGCGCGATGGCCGCCGTTCTCGGATCGACGCGGCCCGATCTCTTTTCGGCGGTCGGCATCCATTCGGGACTGCCCCATGCCAGCGCCCGCGATGTCGCGACGGCGCTCGCGGTCATGCGCAGCGGCCAGACCGCCGAACGCGGCGGCGTGCCGAGCGTGCCGGCCATCGTCTTCCATGGCACGCGGGACACGACCGTCCATCCCGCCAATGGCGATCGGATCGCCGGGCTCGGCATGGACCGGAAGGGGGCGGAGGAAACCGCCTCCGGAACCGCGAACGGGCGCGCCTTCACGCGCACACGGCGCGCGTCCGGCGATGCGCGCTCTGCCATGGAGCATTGGCGGATCGAGGGGTTGGGCCATGCCTGGTCCGGCGGCGACGCGGCCGGTTCCCATGCGGACCCAGCCGGCCCCGATGCCTCGCGCGAGATGCTCCGGTTCTTTCTGGGTGAGACGGCAACGCGCCGCTGATCGCAGGGGCGATGAGGCCTCAGCGACAAGGGCGAACCCGGCGGTTCGGAACCGGGTACCCAACCTTGCGGAGGGCCGCCGACCGCGTTTTGTTCACGAGGGGAGGTGAGCCCGCCCCCCTGTCCGCGCTCTCAGGGAACGGCATGAAGCGATCGGCCCCGTGGGCGATATCGGCCGGCTCGCCGGATGTTAGCGCTTCTGCCGGAGCGCGCGCTTCATGTTGCGTTTGGCTTCGTTCAGAACGCTCTTGACGACTTCCAGCGTGTTGGTGCTCAGCCGGTCCGCGATGTCCTCGCCGACCATGCGGTAAACGGTCGAGATCTGCGAGCGGGTCGCGCTGCCGGACTCCGTCAACGTGACCGTGCCGCCATCGACCGTGACCAGATTCCGGATCGACAGCCGTTCATAGGCCTTCGCGGCGACGAGCGGGCGCACACCCAGTTCCTCCGCCGCCTCGTTGAGGTCGGTGGATGCGCGCGTGCTGAGCGCGAGCAGGTAATCGTCTTCGCCGGGGGACAGGGCGATGGTCGCCAAGTGCATGGCGAGCAAATCACGGGTCAGCTTCGAGACCTCGATCATCGAGGCTGCCAGGGCTTCCTTCTCGGCGTCATCTGTACGGGTGGCTTCGATAACGGTCGGGACCATGACTTCACCTTTCGGGGAGAGTGCTTGGTCATGAGTGTGGGACGTTAAGCTGGCGTCGGGCTGGAGAGGCGTCGCAACCCATCGTTTTTAGGGATTGCATTGCCCGAACCGGCCTCTGCCGCGCGGCTCCGCGACGCTCCGGCCCGCCTCATCCATCGCGGCGAGCGGAGCGGGCATCCGTGACGCCCGCCAAGGCCAAACGGATTCACGCCGCCCTTGGCAGCATTTGTGCCGGAGGATAGGCAGGCGCTGATCGGCGTGGAACGACTCGAGTGTTCAGACCTTCTTATCCCAGACGCAAGGGCGGCGATCGCGCTCGTGTTGGGGGACCATCTGGCATGAAACTCACCGTCGATCTCGATTGCGTTGGCGTTGCCATGAGCATCGTCGATGTCGAGTCGGAGGGGACATACCGCTTCGTCGGGGTCAACACCGCGGCAGCCCTGGAGATCGGTATCGAGCAGGCGCGGGTCGCGGGCCGCCTGTTCCAGGAGTGCCTGCCGGCCGATTACGCGGCGCAGATGATCCAACGCTACGATCTGTGTGTGCGAACGCAGCGCGTGCAGGACATCGAGGAATGCGTCGTGCTGCGCGGGGAGCCGAAATGGTTCCGAACCACGCTCACCCCGATCCGGGACGAAGCCACGGGTGAGATCACGAGGGTTCTCGGCGTGTCGCAGAACATCAGCGGCGCCAAAAGACTTCAAGCCGAGCTTCAGCACTACGCCTATGTGGACCCTTTGACGGGGCTGCCGAACCGTCGTCGTTTCGACGAAGCCGTGATCAACGCCACGGAGCAGTCCGTCTACACCCATCGCGGTTTCTCGCTCGCCGTCGTCGATCTCGACCAGCTCAAATTCGTCAACGACGAATGGGGGCACCGGCTGGGGGATCGGATGATCCGGCACGCGGGCGAAGTGCTTCAGGCTATGATCCGTCCGAACGAGGTCGTGGCCCGGGTCGGCGGCGACGAGTTCTACATCCTTCTCCAGGTCGAGGAGCGCGTTCTGCTGGATCGGCGACTGGACGAGATCAGGAGCGCCATCGACCGGGGGATCGTTCTGCCGGGAACCGACCTTCCCATCACGTTGAGCGTGGGCGCGGAGATCTGGAAGCCCGGCCAGGATGTGCGCGCCGTCCTGTCCGCGGCTGACAAGGCCATGTACGCCGAAAAGGCGATCCGCCGCCTCGTGCGACGGATCGAGGACAAGTATTGGGCCGATCCTCGGGACACGTCTGCCACCCCCCCATCTGCTGCCAAGTCTGCCGCTAGGTCATGGCGGTGATGGCGGAGACTGGCCTCGTCGGGCTAGACCGACAACCGGCTCTCTCGGCGTTCGGACCGATGGCCCGCGCCATCTGAGGGCTGGGCTGGGTTCCGCTTAGACGTCCATCCTTCCATGCTTTCGCCGAAACGTAGACCCGCCGCTATCGCCCACAACCCGCCTCTGGCCGGTGCCGCTCCTAAGCCCGCGTCGGCGATCACTCCTTCACCGCGCCCGTCATCGACGACACGTAATAGTCGACGAAGAACGAGTAGAGGATCACCACCGGCAGCGAGCCGAGCAGCGCGCCGGCCATGAGCGAACCCCACTCGTAGACGTCGCCACGCACCAGCTCGGTGAGGACGCCCACGGGGACCGTCTTGTTCTCCGACGACTGGATGAAGGTGAGCGCGTAGATGAACTCGTTCCAGGCCAGCGTGAAGGCGAAGATGCCGGCCGAGATCAGCCCCGGGACGGCGAGCGGCAGCACGACCCTGGTCAGGATCTGCCAGCGCGTCGCCCCGTCCACCAGCGCACTCTCTTCCAGCTCGAACGGGATCGACCGGAAATAGCCCATCAGAAGCCAGGTGCAGAACGGGATCAGGAAGGTCGGGTAGGTCAGGATCAGAGCCAACCGCGAGTCGAACATGCCGAGCTGGAACACGATGAAGGCCAGCGGGATGAAGAGGATCGACGGCGGGATGAGGTAGGCGAGAAACACCATCAGGCCGGTGATCCGCGCGCCGGTGAAGCGCACCCGCTCGATGGCGTAGGCGGCGAAGACGGAAGCCGCCAGCGCGATGACCGTCGAGCAGACCGCGACGATCACCGTGTTCCAGAGCCAGCCGGGATAGGAGGTCTCGAACAGAAGATACTTGATGTGGTCGAGCGTCGGCCCGACCACCCAGAACGGGCTGTAGTTCGCGTAGTTCGTGAGCTGGTCGTTCGGCTTCACCGCCGTGATCGCCATCCAATAGAACGGGAAGAGCAGCACGAACAGGAAGACGGCAAGCGGCAGGTAGATCACGAGGATCTTGCGCGCCAGCGTGTCGTGGTGGGACATGCCGACGACGTCGTCGGTGAGATGGCCGGCGGTTTCGGTGGTGTTTGCGGTCATCGCTGGTCTCCTCAATCCGATCCGCCCTGCTGCCACTTGCGGCGCTGCAGGCCGAAGAAGCTGAACAGGATCGCCGCCAGAAGGAACGGCACCATGGCCACCGCGATGGCCGCGCCCTCGCCGAGCGCCCCGCCGGGAATGCCGCGCTGGAACGACAGGGTCGCCATCAGATGCGTGGCGTTGACCGGCCCGCCCTTGGTCAGGACGTAGATCAGCTGGAAGTCGGTGAAGGTGAAGAGAACCGAGAAGGTCATCACCACCGCGATGATCGGCGTCAGGAGCGGCAAGGTGATGCGCCGGAACCGCTGCCAGGACGTCGCGCCGTCGAGCGCGGCCGCCTCGTGCAGGGAGGTCGGAATGGTCTGGAGGCCGGCCAGCAGCGAGATCGCGACGAAGGGAATGCCGCGCCAGACATTGGCCGCGATGACCGAAAGGCGTGCGTTGGTGGCGTCGCCCAGGAAGTTGATCGGCGTGTCGATGATCCCGGCCTGCATCAGCACCCAGGAGATGATCGAGAACTGGCTGTCGAAGATCCACCAGAAGGCCAGCGCGGACAGAACCGTCGGCACGACCCAGGGCAGAAGGATCACGGCGCGGAAGAAGGTCTTGAAGGGCAGATGTTCGTTCAGGATGATCGCGAGCCAAAGGCCGAGCGCGAACTTCAGGATCGAGGCGACGGCCGTGTAGACGATCGTGTTGAAGACCGAGAGCCAGAAGACCTTGTCTTCCATCAGGTACTGGTAGTTCTCCAGCCCGATGAAAATGCCGGGCCGGCCGATCCGCGTGTCGGTGAAGCCGAGCCAGACACCGAGGCCGAGCGGATAGGTCAGGAAGCAGAGAAGGAAGACGGCCGCCGGCAGCATGAACAGGAAGCCGAGCCCGTTCCGGCTCTGCGACAGCCGCTCGAAGAAGGACGGTTTGGACGGCATGGCGCCGGCCGTGGTTCTGGACATGACGGGTCCCGATCGCGCGAGGGATGGAAGGACCACGCCCGCGGCAAGCCGGCGGGCATGGCGTCGGCGATGGCAGAAGCGGGGGGACGAAACGTCAGGCGGATCGACCGCAGGGTTCCGTCCCCGGCTCTCAGGCTAGACGCGGTAGTAGCGGTTGGCCCGGCGCTCGGCGTTCTTGATCGCGTCCTCGGGCGAGGACTGGCCGGTCACGGCCTCGGCATACATATCGACGAGCACGTAGTCGGCCATCACGCCGGCCGAGGCCGCGCCCAGCGGGCCGGCATAGCCGTTCGGCCGCAGGCTCGCCGAGGCCTTGGCATAGGCGGCGTGGATCGGGTTCGCGGTCCAGACCGGGTTGTTCTCGAAGGCCTTGAGCGGCTGGCAGCAATAGGCGCTGGCACCCTGGATCCAGGCGTTCATGTTGTCCGGCTGGTACAGGAACTGGAGATAGGCCTTGGCGGCTTCCGGGAACTTCGTGTGCTTGAAGATCGAGATGGTGGAGGCCTGGGCCAGTTCCACCGACTGGCCCACGGGGCCGATCGGCAGGTTCACCGAGCGCATGTCCTCGGCGATCTCCTTCATCGCCGGGTCCTTCAGCGCGGCGTAGTAGACCGACACACCGTTGGCGGTCAGCGACACCTGACCGGCCAGGAAGGCGCGGTTGTTGTTGACGTCCTGCCAGCTCTCCGTGCCCGGAATGAAGGTCTTGTAGAGCTCCATCGCATATTTGACGGATTCCAGCGTCTCCGGGCTGTTGATGGTGACCTTGCCGCTCTCGTCCACCATCTTGCCGCCATGGCTCCACAGCAGCCAGTGCGCGTAGTTGTTGCCGTCGCCCACCGCCTTGCCGTGCGGGAAGCCGGCAGGCGTGCCCTTGGCCTTCAGCGCCTTGCAGAGTTCGAGGAAGCCGGCCGTGTCCTTCGGGAATTCCTGGAAGCCCGCCGCCTTCATGTGGCTGTCGCGATAGACCACGGCGTTGCCGATGGCGCAGAGCGGCAGGGCGATGAAGCGGTCGCCGCGCCGGGCGTAGGATTCGAGGCCCGGATACCAGCCGCCATTGGCCGCGCCGATCGAGGTGCCGAGATCGGTCACATCCACCAGCTTGTCCGGATATTGCTGGGGATCGTCGAACCAGCTCATGACCATGTCCGGCCCGGAGCCGACATTGGCGGCCACCGCCGCCTTGGGGCGCACGTCCTCCCAGCTTTCCTTGTCGACGCGCACCTGAACGCCCGTTGCGTCGGTGAACTTCTTGGTGTTGGCAAGGAACGCCTCTTCCTCCGCCGGCACGAAGGGCACCCAGCGCAGGAGGCGCAGGGACGCGCCGGGCTCGGGCGTGAAGGTCGGCGCGCCTTGCGCGAAGGCCTGACCCATCGAGAGACGGCCGCCGAGCGCTGCCCCGGTGATGATGCCGGCCGTGCCGGCGAGAATCTGTCTACGGTTGATCACGGTGTTCCTCCCAAGGTCGGGGCGTCTTTTCGAGCTTTTCGCGCCGGTCGTGCCCCGTTGCCGCCAGCGCCCTTACGCAAATCCTACGAGGTCAGAGCCGCTGGCCGCTGGCCGCGTCGAAGAGATGCACGGCTTCCGGGTCGATCGAGACGTTCAGCGTCTCGCCGGGCTTCAGCGTCACCCGCTCGCGGAAGACGCAGGTGACCGCCGTCCGGCCGAGTTCGCCCAGCACCTGGCTCTCAAAACCCGTCGGCTCGATGACCACGACCCTGATCGCGATCGGGCCGCCGAGGCTGATCGCCTCCGGCCGCACGCCGTAGACGAGATCCCGTCCGCGAGCCGCCGCATGACGCCCGCTGACCGGCAGCACCGTGCCATCGGAGGTGACGAAACGCGTCGGATCGTTCGCGTCGAGCCGGCCGTGCAGCATGTTCATGGCCGGCGAGCCGATGAAGCCGGCGACGAAGAGATTGTTCGGCCGGTCGTAGAGCTCCAGCGGCGCACCGACCTGCTCCACGATGCCGTCATGCATGACCACGATCTTGTCGGCCATGGTCATGGCCTCGATCTGGTCGTGTGTGACATAGACGGTCGTGGTCGTCAGGCGCTGATGGAGGTTCTTGATCTCGGTGCGCATGGACACGCGCAGTTTGGCGTCGAGGTTGGACAGGGGCTCGTCGAACAGGAAGACCTGCGGATCGCGCACGATGGCGCGGCCCATGGCGACGCGCTGGCGCTGGCCGCCCGACAGCTGGCGCGGGTAGCGGTCGAGAAGATGCGACAGGCCGAGGATCTCGGCCGCCGGCTTCACGCGCCGTTCGATCTCCTCGCGCGAGGCCTTCTTCAGCGCCAGCGAGAAGGCCATGTTGTCGGCCACCGTCATGTGCGGATAGAGCGCGTAATTCTGGAACACCATGGCGATGTCCCGATCCTTCGGCGGCACGTCGTTGACGACCTTGGTGCCGATGCGGATCTGCCCGCTCGTGACATGCTCCAGCCCCGCCAGCATCCGCAGCAGCGTGGACTTGCCGCAGCCCGAGGGGCCGACGAGGATCACGAACTCGCCGTTTTCGATCTGGATATCGACGCCCTTGATGACGGGGTGCGCGCCGAACGACTTGCGAACGTCGACGATATCGACTGACGCCATATGGTTTCCTCCCCAAGGCCTCGGCCGAAGGCCGGCTTGTCCCGCCGGTTTCCCTCGATCCTCCGCCTGTTCCCGTTGGCGGGCACTGACGCACCCGTTGAAGTCGGCGGCCCTCTCCCGAGGCCGCTTCGAAACTCAGCCGCGCCCGACGAAGGGCATCTTGGTGGCCATCACCGTCATGGTCAGCACGTTCGCCTCCAAGGGCAGCGAGGCCATGTGGGCAACCGCGCGGCCGACATGCGCCGGGTCCATCGTGGGCTCGGACGCGATGCGCCCGTCCGCCTGCATCACGCCGGCCGACATGGCGGCGGTCATGTCGCTGGCGGCATTGCCGATATCGATCTGGCCGCAGGCGATGTCGTATGGGCGCCCGTCGAGCGCGGTGGATTTCGTCAGGCCCGCGATGGCGTGTTTGGTGGCCGTGTAGGGGGCCGAGTTCGGCCGTGGGGTCGTGGCCGAGATCGAGCCGTTGTTGATGATGCGCCCGCCGCGCGGCGCCTGCGCCTTCATCAGCTTGAACGCGGCTTGCGTGCAGAGGAACGCGCCGGTGAGGTTCGCCGAGACCACAATGTTCCACTGGTCGAAGCTGAGCTCCTCCAGCGGGATCGCCGGTGCGACGGAGCCGGCATTGTTGACGAGGAGGTCGAGCCGCCCGAAGCGCTGCCGAATGCCCTCGAACAGCGCGGCGACCGAAGCGGGGTCGCCGATATCGGCTACCACTGGCACCGTGCCGCCGCCAAGCTCGCCCGCCGCCGTCTCCAGCACCTCCCGCCGGCGTCCGCAGATCACGACGGTCCAGCCGGCCGCGACCAGCGCCGTCGAGATCGCCTTGCCGACGCCCGTTCCGCCGCCCGTCACGAGCGCGATGCGGCTCTCTTCGCCCGACATTCCCGATGCTCCCGTCATGCCTGCACGCTGCCGCCGAGTTCGTCGTCGATATGCGCGCGCACGATCTCTTCGAAGGACTTCTCCACCGTGAAGCCGAGGTCGCGGGCGCGCTGGGCTTCGATATCCGGCGCCCAGCCGTCCACGATGCGGATGATCGTCTCGTCCGGCACGCGCTTCACCAGCGCCAGAGCCTTCTCCCCGGCCACCGCGCGCAGCGCCTCCAGCTCGTCCCCGACGGTGGCCGACAGGCCCGGCATGTTGAGATTGCGGCGCGGGCCGATGAGGGCCGTGTCCATCGTCGCGGCATGGAGGAAGAAGCCGACCGCCGCGCGCGGGCTGGCGAAATAGTGGCGCACCGTATCGGCCACCGGCAGCACCGCTTCCTTGCCGGACATCGGCTCGCGCAGGATGTTGGAGAAGAAGCCGGAGGCCGCCTTGTTGGGCGCGCCGGGGCGCACGCAGATCGTCGGCAGTCGCAGGCCGACGCCGTCGAGGAAGCCGCGCCGCGTGTAGTCGGCCAGAAGCAGCTCGCCGATCGCCTTCTGCGTGCCGTAGCTCGTCAGCGGCGTCAGGGCGAAATCCTCGGGCACCCTGTCGGCGAAGGGCGCGCCGAAAACCGCGATGGACGAGGCGAAGACCACGCGGGGCCTATAGCCCGAGCTGAGATGCTCCCGCCGGATCGCCTCGAACAGGTCGCGCGTGCCGTCGAGATTGATGCGGTAGCCCTTGTCGAAATCGACCTCGGCCTCGCCCGAGACGATGGCGGCCAGATGGAACACGACGTCCGGCCGCTCCGCGATCAGCGGCTGGGTGGCATCGGGCGCCGACACGTCGATGGCCTGAGTGGCGATGTCGGCGATCCGGCCCTCGGGCGCGTTCGGCTGGACGACGTCCACCATCACGAGACGATCGACCGCCCTGCCCCCCAGGCTTCCGTCGGCTGCGATCCGCTCGGCGAGCTTGCGCCCGATCATCCCGGCCGCGCCGATGATGAGCACCTTCATGCGTCTTCTCCTCCCCTGTCGCCGGCGGTCCGCCTCATGGCGGATGCCGGCTGCCAGAGCCTGTCCCTCGAACCTGGGTTCGCCGGACGAGCTCCAGGCTTTTGTTTCTCCGCCTTGTCCCGGCGCGAACGCCGATCCGGCTTTCGCGGGACAGGCTCTAGCCCGTTAGACGGGTTTCCTCCGCACAGTGCGCGGCGGGTGGCAGGCCCATCACGCGCCGCGTGGTTTCGTAGATGCGCTGGATATGCACGTCGAAGGCGCGCACGGTCGCCTCGCGGTTCCGCCCCTCCAGTGCGCGCAGGATTTCGGTATGGTCGGCATGGCTGCGCGCGATGGCGCCCGGCTCCGACACCGCGCGATGGCGCTGCTGCATCATGTAGCCGAACAGGTCGCCCACGAACTCCGCCAGCACAGGATTGGCGCAGCGGCGGTAGATCGCCATGTGAAACTCCCGGTCCAGAACCAGGAAGCGCACCGGGTCCTCCAGCGCGCTTGACTGCATCGCCAGAGACTGGCGCAGACCGCGCAGCGTTTCCTCGTCCATCCGCTCCGCGGCGTCGCCCACCACGATCCGCTCGTTGACGAGCCGCGCCGCGTGCACGTCGCCCAGCTCGTAGGCGTTGATGAGCCGCGCCTCCCGCGCGCGCCGGAATTCCGGCCCCACCTCGTCCGAGCGAACCCGCGTGCGGGCGCCGTGCAGCACGGCGAGCAACCCCTTACCCGCCAGGATCTGCACCCCCCCGCGCACCGACTCGCGGCTCACCTGCAGCGCGGCCGCCAAGTCCCGCTCGCTCGGCAGGTCGTCGCCGACCTGCAGGACGCCGGACGCGATCAGCATGGCGATCTTCTCGGCCACCACATCCCGAACGTTCCGGCGCACGATCGCCTCGCGCAGCTCGGGAGCGTTTTCCAGGATGAATTCGGACAGCGGCATAGGATCTCGCCTCCTGACCACTGGCTCGACCAGCGGACCAGTGGAACTTTTCAGGCGATTTTCCGTCTGTCAACCGGCCCGTTGTGTTGCGCTGCAATGTTGCGCGCCGGTTTCGGCCGGTAATTCGTAATCAATACTATAAAACACACGCCTATAGAGGTGGATGGAAAAAACGTTGTGGAATCAAACTGTGGCGTACGATCGTGCTCCGACATCTATTCGAGCTGAAACATCGAAATTCCAATATTGCGAGCGCGAAACGCCGTTTTCAGTCGCGGCTCAGAAGTGAAGACTCATCCGTATTGCACTCGCGCTCCGAAGCCTTTGGCTTCACGCGCCGACCCTCGTCTTACCCGCTTGGATGGCGGGGGACGATGGCTTCGCGACGAAACGCGGCAACGCGTCGAAAAAGTTGTTTGACATATTTCGAGGATATCGCCAGCGTGAGCGGCGTAATGTTCGATATAGGCTAGGTGCGGGACGCTCGGCCTCAGGGTTTGGTGAAACTTGGCGTCGCCATCGAAAAATTTGTCAGTCTTCTTGAGGGATCGCATTCTCACCGGCGCGCTGCGCGCGGGCGAGAAACTGCCGACGGAAGCCGAACTGGCCGAGAGCTTCCAACTCAGCCGCCCGTCCGTTCGCGAGGCGATCGCCGTCCTGCGCGCGGAAGACCTCGTGGTGTCGCGCCGCGGCTCGGGCAGTTTCGTGTCGGCCACGCCCCGTTTCGAGATACGCCTACCGCTCCCCACCGCGTCATTGGAGGATGTGACGCGAATGATCGAACTGCGCCGCGCGATCGAGAGCGAGGCCACACGCCTGGCCGCCGCGCGCCGCACGTCGGCGCAGCTCGAGGCCCTGCGCGAGGCCGAGCGCGCCCTGCTGCTCGCCGAAGCGGAAGGGCGTGACGGCGTTTGCGAAGACCTGCTCTTTCACCGCATCATCGCCGAGGCCACCGGCAATGACTATCTCCTCGACGTTCACCTCGCCTGCCAACAGGTGCTCACGCAAGCGATGCGCGCGACCCGCGCCAACGAGCGACGGCGAGCCGCCTTCGTCGCGGAAGTCCATGCGGAGCACGCGCGCATCCTCCTGGCCATCGAGGCCGGGGAGGGTGCTTGGGCCGCGGATGCCATGGCGACGCATCTTCTGGGAGCCGAGCGCCGGCTGCGCGCGGCGCGGGCCGAGACGGCCGATGGCTGACGCCAACCACCGATCCCGCCGCCGTCGGAACCTGTTTCGGAAGTCCCCGGTGGCGGATCGGCGAGGATCGGCAACGATGGCGGCGACCGAAAGACCCGTCGAGCCGACCCGGTGGACGTCCGAAACAGTCTCCAAGAAGGAACCCAGGCTTTGAACGCTCCCGATAGGCTCATCCGCGCTGGTGTCATCGGTCTCGGCTCCATGGGGCTCGGCATGGCGGCGTCGCTCGTACGCGCCGGGATCGAGACCTCTGGCTACGATCCCAATCCCGCGGCGCTGCGGGCCTTCGCCGAAAAAGGCGGTCATGCGGCCGCCTCGCCCGCCGAAGCGGGCGCTGAGGCCGACATCCTCTTCTGCGTGGTGGTCAACGCCGCGCAGGCGGAAGCCGCGCTCCTGGGGGAGGGCGGCGCGGTGACCGCGATGAAGCCGGGTTCGGTGGTGGTGCAATGCGCCACCTGCGCGCCCGACAGCGTGCGGGCGCTCAGCCGTCCGATCCTCGAGGCCGGTCTCCACTTCATCGATGGGCCGATTTCGGGCGGCGCGCTGAAGGCGGCGGCGGGCGAGATCACGGTGATGGCCTCGGGCGCGCTGGACGCCCTCGCCAAGGCGCGGCCTGCCTTGGACGCGGTGGCGGGGCGCGTCTTCGACCTCGGGCCGGAGATCGGCGCGGGCTCCCAGGTCAAGCTGGTGAACCAGCTTCTCGCCGGCGTTCATATCGCGGCCGCCGCCGAGGCCATGGCCTATGGCATTTCGGGCGGCTGCGACCCGAAGGCCTTGTTCGAGGTCATCACGGCGAGCGCCGGCAATTCTTGGATGTTCGAGAACCGCGTGCCCCACATCCTCGACGACGACTACGCGCCGCGCTCGGCCGTGGACATCTTCGTCAAGGATCTCGGCCTCGTGCACGGCAGCGCCCACACGCGCAAGTTCCCGCTGCCGCTGACCGCGCAGGCCTTGCAGATGTTCACCCAGGCCTCCGCCATGGGGCTCGGCCGCGAGGACGACGCGGCGGTGATCAAAATTTTCCCCGGCGTCGACCTGCCCACCCGCGCCGCGAAGGATCAGGGCTGAATGGTCGCCGCGCGTCTTGGCTGCATCGCCGACGATTTCACCGGCGCGAGCGATCTCGCCAGCCAGCTCGTTTCAGTCGGAATGCGCGTCGTGCAGACGATCGGCGTGCCGGGCAGCCCGCTCGAGACCGAGTGCGACGCGGTGGTCGTGTCGCTGAAATCGCGCACGTTCGCGCCCGATGAGGCCGTCCGCCATTCGCTCCGGGCGCTGGAATGGCTGCGCGGCGCGGGCTGCGAGCGCTTCTTCTTCAAATATTGCTCGACCTTCGATTCCACGCCCGACGGCAATATCGGCCCCGTCGCCGACGCGCTTCTGGATGCGCTGGGCGAGGACTTCACGCTCGCCGTCCCGTCCCTGCCGGCCAACCGGCGCACCGTCTACAACGGCTATCTCTTCGCGGGCGATGTGCTCCTGAACGAAAGCGGTATGCAGGACCATCCGCTGACGCCGATGCGCGACGCCTTTCTGCCGCGCGTGCTCCAGCCGCAGACGCACCGGCCCGTCGGCCTCGTCAGCTATCATGCGCTGGCCGGAGGCGCGGCGGGCGTGCGCCGGCGGATCGCCGAATTGCGGGCGAAGGGCGTCGGCATCGCCGTCTGCGATACGCTGGATCACCGGGATCTCGTGTCCATCGCGGAAGGCTCCGCCGATCTGAGGCTTCTCACCGGCGGGTCCGGCCTCGGCCTCACCCTGCCGGCAACCTTCGCCGGCTTCGCACCGCGCGGCGATGCGGCGCGGCTCCACCCCGTGGGCGGCCGCGCCTTGGTGCTGGCTGGCAGTTGCTCGCGCGCCACCCTGGCGCAGATCGAACACGCCAAGGCGCGCATCCCGGCCAAATCCGTCGATGTGGACGCGCTGTTCACGGAGTTCGACGCGCATGTGGACGAGCTTGTCGCCTTCGCAGCATTGAACGCGGGCGAAGCCCCCGTGCTGATCCACGCCGGCATGGCGCCCGAGCGTCTTCGCGAGGTCCAGACGCGCTACGGCACGGCGGCATCGGGCGAAAGGGTCGAGCGCGCACTGGCGACGGTCGCGCGGCGGCTGGTGCGCGAGGGCGGCGTGCGTCGCGTCCTGGTCGCGGGCGGCGAGACATCGGGCGCCGTGGTCGAGGCTCTCGGCGTGACGGGCCTGCGCATCGGGCCTTCGATCGATCCCGGCGTCCCCTGGACGCAGAGCGTCGGCACGCCGGAGCCGCTGGCGCTGGCCCTGAAATCCGGCAATTTCGGCGGAGAGGACATCATGACCCGCGCCTTCGAGCTACTGCCATGACGCTTTCCTCCGACGAAGCGCGCCTGCGCGACGAGATGGTGCGGACCGGCGCGGGGTTCCGCGCGCTGGGTCTGGCGCCCGGCACGTCGGGCAATCTCAGCGTCCGTCTGGAGGACGGCTGGCTGATGACGCCGACCAATGCGGGGCTCGGCGACCTCGAGCCCGAGCGCATCTCCAAGCTCGACTGGGACGGGAACCTCCTGTCCGGCGATCCGCCCACCAAGGAGTCGGTGCTGCACCGCGCCTTCTACGAGAACCGGCCCGGCACCGGGGCGGTGGTGCATCTCCATGCCCCGCACGCCGTGGCTCTCTCCTGCCTCGACGGGCTCGACACGGAAAGCTGCATTCCGCCGATCACCCCCTATTTCGTGATGCGCGTCGGTCGCCTGCCGCTCCTGCCCTACTTCCGGCCCGGCGACCCCGCGATGGGCGAGGCGGTGGCGCGAGTCGCCAAGGACCGGGGGAGCGTGCTTCTCGCCAATCACGGCCCGGTGGTCTCCGGC
Source organism: Aureimonas sp. N4 (assembly GCF_001463925.1). NCBI lineage: Bacteria > Pseudomonadati > Pseudomonadota > Alphaproteobacteria > Hyphomicrobiales > Aurantimonadaceae > Aureimonas > Aureimonas sp. N4. The sequence goes on from NZ_BBWS01000054.1 coordinate 35,207, forward strand.
CCCACGCTCTCGGCCGCGCGCGCCGCGATGGAGGAACTGGAGGAGACCGCGCGCATCGCGCTCCTTCTGCACGGCCGCCCGATCCGCGTGCTCGGAGAGCACGAAATCCAGCCGTTACGCGAGACGTTCGGCGCCGTCTGGTAGCGCCTGATCTCCTCCCTCAAGGACGCCGCCATGCCGCGCTTTGCCGCAAATCTCACCATGATGTTCAACGAGGTGCCGTTCCTCGAGCGTTTCGAGGAGGCCGCTTCGGCGGGCTTTGCCGGGGTGGAGTTCCTGTTCCCCTACGAGTGGGAGGCCGGGGCCATCGCCGACCGGTTGCGGCGGTACGGCCTGACCCAGGCGCTCTTCAACATGCCGCCGGGCGACTGGGCGGCGGGGGAACGGGGCCTCGCCTGCCTGCCGGGACGCGAGGCCGAGTTCGCCGCCGGCGTCGAGACCGCGCTCGCCTATGCCAGGGTGCTCGGCTGCGAGCGGCTGCACGCCATGGCCGGGCTTCTGCCGGCGGGGATGGAGCGCGAGCGGGCCCTCGACCTCTACCGGCGCAACATCGCCTCCGCCGCCCGGCGCCTCGCCGACGAGGGGATCACCCTTCTGATCGAGCCGATCAACACGCGCGACATGCCGGGCTATCTCTTGAACCACCAGCGGGAGGGCCATGAGATCGTCGGCGAGATCGGCCTGCCCAACCTCAAGGTTCAGATGGACTTCTACCACGCGCAGATCATGGACGGGGACGTCTGGCGTCTGTTCGAAACCTACCGCTCGGCCGTGGGCCACATTCAGATCGCCTCGGTGCCGGAGCGCCACGAGCCGGACCGGGGCGAACTCAATTACCCTTGGCTTTTCGGCCAGCTCGACGAGGCGGGCTATGACGGCTGGGTCGGCTGCGAGTACCGGCCGCGCGGGACCACGCAGGGCGGGCTCGGCTGGTTCTCGGCGCTCACCGGGATGCAAACGGAATAGGTGCGAGAACGGCCGACACCCGATCGGAGGCTGTTATCGAGCCTGGACCCGTCGCTCCGGCAGCATCCCATGAAGCGAGCCGGCATGGGGGCGGAAGGCGTGATAAACCGCCGCGCTCGCATGGATCGCGACGAGGGCTCCGGCCCCATAAGCCAGCCACACGTGAATGTTCGACCAGAACGCCTCGGCCGCGTCGGACACGTCCATCGGCAAGTTCGGCACCAGAACGAGATCGAAGGCGAAGCTCGGGATTTGAAGTGGCGAAGTCGAGGCGATCGCCCAACCTGTCAACGGCACGGCAAGCGTCAGAAGAAGCAACACGGCATGGGCCGTGCGGGCGAGCGTCGCCCCGGCGCGGTGCGGCCCCGCCGCATCCCTCGGCTTCGGATTGGCGAAGGACCAGAGAGCACGGATCGCGGCCAAGCTCAGCACGAGGAAGCCCATCGACTTGTGCCACTGGTAGAGCTGGAACTGAAGCGCCGGCTGGTCGGCCGTCGCCTGCGTCAGGAAGCCCAGCGGGATCTGCGCGACGAAGGCGAGGGCGATGGCCCAGTGCAGCACCCGGCTGACCGCCCCATAGCGTGCGGGCGTGTTGCGCCACCTCATGTCGGCCCCCCCCTCAGATCAGCTCGCCATAGGCGAGCTTGGCGATGGTCTGGAGACGCTCGCGCGGCAGGCCGCCGACCAGAACGCAGCGCACGTTCTCATCGCGCCAGGAGATCGCCTCGAGCCCGTCCAGCTTCGCATAGCGGAAGGCCGACTCCCCGCTCTCTTCGGTCGGCAGGACATAGAGCGTCAGGCGCTGACCGCCTGTGTCCTCGTACATGATCTGCGCCGCCGGCTCCCCGCCCGCGCCCGGCAGCAGCCGACCGCCGATGAGAGAAAGCCCCAGCGGTCGAAGGTCGGGGATGGACAGCTTCCGGTCGAGCCGCTTCGACAGCCAGGTCTGAAGATGGGCGCTGTCTTCGGCCTTCACTTCGACCGGATGCAGAACCTCGCTGGAATAAAGATCATGCGCCTCGATCGCCTGCGCCACCAAGGGCTCGCCCGCCGCGCCCTCGGGGGCGAGGAGGGCATGGCCGAACCAGCCGCTGCCCGCGCCCAGTGCGAGGAGCGCCAAGGCGGCGGCCAGCTGGCGCCAGGAGCCGGCGGCCCGGTCGCGGCGCGCACGCACCATGAGAGCCGGTCGCAGACGATCGGGCACAGGCTCGCGCGCGGCGGAGCTATAAAGGGCTTCCAGCCGGCGGTTCTGCATCCGCCAGTCCTCCACCAGCGCGGCGGCGGCCGGATCGGCGGCCAGGCGGCGTTCGACGCGCGCGCGCCCCGCCGCGTCCAGCTCCCCGTCCACATAGGCGAGCAGCTCGCTTTCGCTCATGTCCCGCGTTTCGCCGCTCATTTGATCGCCTTCAAGATGGGTCTGCCGTTCTCGCTCGTCATCTGCCGCAGGGTCGCGCGCGCCCGGCCGAGCCGTGACATCAGGGTTCCCAAGGGAATATCGAGGATCGCCGCGGCTTCCGCGTAGCCCAGCCCCTCGACGGCCACGAGCAGCAACGCCTCGCGCTGCTCGCCCGGCAGGCGCTCCATCGCGCGCGCCGTCTCCGCCAGCGCCGCCCGCTCGAAAGCCGAGCCCGGCGCGGGCAGGATGTCGGCCAGCTCGTCCACCGGCGTGGTGGCGGGTCGGCGCCGGCGATCCCGCAGCGCGTTGCGATGGAGATTCAGGAGAATGCGGAAGAGCCAGGGGCGGATCGGGCCGATCGGCCGCCACAGGGAGCGTTTGGCGATGGCCCGCTCCAGGCAGTCCTGAACGAGATCGTCGGCCCCGTCCGGGTCATGGGTCAGGGCGCGCGCGTAGCGGCGCAGGGCCGGCACGCAGTCCGCGATATCGTTCAGGACGTCGCCCATGCCGATCAGTCCTTGGCGACGTGCCAGACGCCGCCGACGCCATCGCCCGTGACGTCGCCCGGCTTCTTGTCGTTCTGCCAGAGATAGAGCGGCATGCCTTCATGCGCCCATTGCAGCGCGCCGTCGCGGCGCTTGGCGAGCGTCAGTTCGCCCTCTTCCTTCGCGCCCTTGGCGGCAAGGAGCGGGGGCCATTTCTTCGCGCAGTCGTCGTAGCAAGCCGAAACGCCGTTCTGGTCCTTGTCGAACGTATAGAGCGTCATGCCCTTGGCGTCGGCGAGAACCTCGCCCTTGGCGGTCTGCACCTCTTTAATAGCGCCGCCGGCCATGTCTTCGGCCTGCGCGGCGGGGGAGGCGAGCACGAAGAGCGCGCCGGCCAGCATCAGGAATGGCTTGGTCATCGATCATATCCTTGAACGGAGGAGACACGGACGAGCCGCCCGCCAACAGAAGAACACCCCGCAGCCGGGTTTCATCCCGCCACGCGCGCTTTTTTTGCCGACTGGCGAAAGCGCCCTCAGCGCACGCCCTCCAGCTGCATGTCGAAGCTCACGACATTGGAATAGATCGGCGTGCCGACGCCCATGCCATAGGGCGTGCGGAAGACGTCGCCGGTCACGTGGAAGGCCAGCCGGTCCGCGCCTTCCTCGGCGAGCGTCGCCTGGAATGTCTCGTTGCGCGACTGGCCCCGCGCGGTCAGCACGCCCTCGATGGTCGCGCTTTTGGGGCCGGTCGGAATGACGCGCGTGGAGCGGAAGGTGATATCGGGATGCGCTTCGGCGTCGAACACCGCGCCCGAGCGCAGGAAGGCGTCGATCCGCGCCTGGCCGGTCGTGACGCTGGCCGGGCGCAGTTCGACCTCGACCGTCGAGCGCGAGAGATCGCGGCGGTCGATGCTGAAGCGGCCGGACACGGCCGGAATGGTGCCCGAAATCCCGCCGCCGCCGACCTGCCCCACATGAAAGCCGATATGCGAGGCCGGGTCGATCCGGAAGCGCCCGCCGGTGGGCGCGGGCGCGGCCGCCAGCGCGGGCGCGACGATGGCCAGAGCCAGAAGTGTGGCAAGGCGAGGAGAAAGGCCGATCATGATGTGAGATCCCTCGAAGTGAACGGCGCGTGGCGTCCGATACAGGGTCAACACCCGTGGGAGCGCTTTAATCCCATCCTTCGGCTGGAATCGCAGGATCCACAGGGCGCTCCGGTTCGCGCTCCGACCCGAGAGCCCGTCAGCGCGGAACGGCGGTCGAGGCGGATGGGGTCGGTTCGGGGGCCTCGCCGCGCGGCGGCAAGGCGCAGGCAGCCGTCGCCGCCGTTCGCGACTCAGCCTCAAACCAGGCGATAGCCGATGCCCGGTTCGGTCAGGATCAGGCGGGGCGTGGCGGGGTCGTCTTCCAGCTTCTGCCGGATCTGCCCGACATAGACCCTGAGATATTGCGCATTTCCGTCCGTGGCCGGTCCCCAGACCTCGCGCAGAAGATGGGAATGGGTGACGACCTTGCCGGCCTGGCGCAGAAGCACCACCAGAACCTCGAACTCGCGCCGCGTGAGCTTGACCTCGCGGCCTGCCTTGCGCACGACATGCGCCGCCAGATCGACCTCGACATCGCCCGCCACGAGCATCGTGTCGTCCCGCGAGGGCCGGGCATGGCGCAGGGCGGCCCGCAGGCGCGCCATCAGCTCGCCGACGCCGAAGGGTTTCTCGACATAATCGTCGGCTCCCAGATCGAGCGCGCGCACCTTTTCGGACTCGCGGTCGCGGGCCGACAGGATGACGATGGGCACCTGCGAGGTCCGGCGCAGGCGCTGGATCACCTCCTTGCCGTCGAGATCGGGCAGGCCGAGATCGAGAACGATGGCGTCGGGGCGGATTTCCGGCGCGAGCGTCAGCGCCTCAGTCCCGGTCATCGCCTGAACCACCCGGTAGCCCTCGGCCATCAAGGCGGGTTTCAGAAAGCGATGAATGGCGCGTTCGTCATCCACGACGAGAATGGTCGGCTGGGTCATGCCTTTGCCTCGGGCTGAGAGGGCAATCGTATCAGAAAGCGCGCGCCCTGCGGCCCGGCCACGCCGGGAGGCAACAGTTCCACCGTGCCGCCATGGGCTTCCACGATGCCGCGCGTGATCGCAAGGCCAAGGCCCGCGCTGTCGCCGCCATCGGCCGCCGAGCTGCGGTGCCGCGTGAACTTCTCGAAGACATGGGCACGCAGCGGCTCGGGAATGCCCGGCCCGTCATCGGCGATCTCGATGGTCACGCCATCGGCCTCCTTCATGGCGCCGAGCCGGATCGAGGCCTCCGCGCCCGCATGTTTGACCGCATTGCCGATCACGTTGCCCACGGCCTGATCGAGAAGCGTGCTGTCGGCAAAGGCGAGGAGCGGCTCGCCGGGCAGATCGAGGGCGAAGCGCTGGGTCGCGCCGCGCCGGATCGCCTGATCCACCAGCCGGTTCAGCATCTCGCCGATATCCACCCAGTCCCGCGCGATCTCCAGCGCGCCGGCTTCAAGCCGCGTCATCGACAGGAGATTGCGCACCATCTGGTCGAGATGGCGCGCTTCGTCGCGCACCTGCGCCAGAAGATCGTCGCGCGCGGCCTCGTCCAGACGCTCGCGATATTCGATCAGCGTCGTCGCCGAGCCGAGAATGGAGGCGAGCGGCGTTCGAAAATCGTGGCTGATCGAGGCCAGCAAGATGTTGCGGACGCGCTCCGTCTCGGCGGCCGTGCGCGCGCTGCGCACCTCGGTCGAGAGGGTCGCGCGTTGCAGGGCGACGGCGGTCTGCTCGCCCAGCGCCGACAGGAGCGCGCGGGATTCGGCGTCCAGCGGATCGGCCTGGGGCGGGCGCTCGATCCCGAGCACGCCGATCCGGCTTTCCTGAACGGCGAGGGGAAGAAACGTCCAGCCGCTGGAAGGCAGGGTCTGAGTGCCCGCGCCCGCCGTCTCGCCATGCTCGTGCGCCCAGCGCGCGGCGGTGCGGGCGGGCACGTCCAGACGGTCGTCCGGCGGCCAGGCGGATGCAATGGCCAGATCCGCCCCCTCGGGCCGCAGGATCGTCACCGCCCGGCCGATCGCGGCGTGGATTTCGCTGGCCGCGGCATCCGCCACGGCATCCGCGTCGGGCAGGCCCGAGAGCGTGCGGGTGAACTCGTAGAGCCGGCGCGCGGCGCGGGTGCGCCGGGCGGAGGCGTGCATCTGCTCGCGCGCCTGACCCGCCACGGCCGAGATGGTGACGGCGATGATCAGGAAGATCGCGAGCGCCAGAAGCTCGTGCGGCCGGGCGATGGTGAAGGTGAAGGTCGGCTCGATGAAAAAGAAATTATAGGCCGCGAAGGACAGGAACGAGGCGAGGATCGCGGGCCAGACGCCATAGAGCAGCGCCGGCGCGAGCACGGCCAGGAGATAGAGCATGGAGATATTGGGCAGCGACACGAAGCGCACCAGCTCGGAGCCGACCGCCGAGGCGATGCCGACGCTGGCGAGCGCCGCGACATAGCCGGTCCAGCGACCGGGCTCGGGCCAGCGCCAGGGGCGCGCGGGCGCGGGATCGCTTTCGGTGAGCACCAGAACCGAGACGCCGCTCGCGCGCCGCACGATCGCGTCCGCCAGCGTCCCTTCCGAGAACGGCAGCTTCAGGCGGCGGGGCCGGGCCTTGCCGACCACGATCCGCGTCACGTTCTCGAAGCGCGAGAAGCGCAGGATTTCCGCCGGCAGGTCGTTGGCGACGAGGCTGTGCGTTTCGGCCCCGAGGCTCTTGGCCAGTTGCAGCGCCGCGTCGAGGCGGGAGGCCGCCCCGGCGTCGGGCGTCACGCCCGGCCGCTCCACCGTGACGGCGAACCAGGGCGCGTCCAGAAGCTCGGCCACGCGCTTCCCCTCGCGCACCAGCCGCTCGGCCTGCGCGTCCGGCCCGATGCAGACGAGCAGCCGCTCGCCCGCCGCCCAGGGCCCTTCGATCGCCCCGCCCTGCATCCGTTCCACCAGATCGGAATCGACCTGCGCCGCGACCTGCCGCAGCGCCAGTTCGCGCAGCGCGGTGAGGTTGGAGGGCTTGAAGAAATTCTGCGTGGCGCGGGTCGCCGTGTCCTCGATATAGACCTTGCCCTCCGCCAGCCGGCGGATCAGCTCGTCGGAGGGCAGGTCCACCAGCACGATCTCGTCGGCGAGTTCCAGCGTGGTGTCGGGCACGGTCTCGCGCACGCGCACGCCCGTGATGCGCTGAACCACGTCGTTGAGGCTCTCGACATGCTGGACGTTCATCGTGGTCCAGACGTCGATCCCCGCGCGCAGGCATTCGGCCACATCCTGCCAGCGCTTGGCGTGGCGCGAGCCCTCGACATTGGAATGAGCGTATTCGTCGACGAGCAGCAGCGAGGGGCGTCGCGCGAGCGCGGCGTCGAGATCGAATTCCGGCACGAGCCGCCCTTTGTAGGGCACGAGGCGGCGCGGCAGGAGATCGTGCCCCGCCACCATGGCTTCCGTCTCGGCGCGGCCATGGGTTTCCACGATGCCGACCAGCACCTCGCGCCCGCCGGCCTTTGCGGCGCGCGCGGCCTGGAGCATGGCATAGGTCTTGCCGACGCCCGGCGCCGCGCCCAGAAACAGGCGCAGCTTGCCCCGCCCCTCGCGCTCGGCCTGGCCGAGCAGGGCATCGGGAGAAGCGCGCGGCGCATCGTCCGACATCATGGCGTGTCTCCGTCTGGGTCGTGAGAGGCATGGCCGATTGCCGGTTCAACTTAGAGCGCCTAACAAAAATCTCGCGGGGTCGGCTGGTCAGGCCTTTCCGCCATGGCCTTCGTCGCGAATGCTCGCCGATGCCACCGGCATCGACTGCGCTTCGCTTCTCGTCCATAACGAAAATCCCTCGACCATCCTCCGCCCGGAGATTTTGTTAGGCGCTCTTAAAGAGGCGCCCTGCCGGACGCCTCCTGATTTCCAGAGATGACGCCCGCCGATCAGCCCTTGGGCGCCAGCGCGTCCAATGCGAGATTGACCGCCAGCACATTGACGCGCGGCTCGCCCAGAAAGCCGAAGGTGCGCCCCGTCGTGTTCTGCGCGATCACGCGGCGGATCTCGGCCTCGGGCAGGGTGCGCGCCCCCGCGATGCGGGCCACCTGAAGCTCGGCATAGGCGGGCGAGACGTCGGGATCGAGGCCGCTGCCCGACGTCGTGATCGCGTCGGCGGGCAGGGTGCTCGCGCCGGTGGCGGCGCGCATTGCCTCGCCGTCGGTCTTCAGGCGGTCGGCGAGCTTGGCGCTGGTCGGCCCGAGATTGCTGCCCGACGACGAGGACGCGTCATAGCCTTGGCCTGTTCCGGCCGCGGAGGGGCGCGGCTGGAGATAGCGGGCTTGCGTAAAGCTCTGGCCGATGAGCGAGGAGCCGACCGCCTGTCCGTCCCGCATCACGACGCTGCCATGGGCCTGGGCGGGAAAGACAGCGCCGGCGATCGACGTCATGGTGAGCGGATAGAGGAGGCCGAGCAGGAGGGTGAAGCTTCCCAGAAGCGTCACGGCCGGGCGGAGTTGCGAAAGCATGGTTGAATCTCCTTCTGATCTCAGGCGAGGCCGAGGGCCGCGACGGCCATGTCGATGAGCTTGATGCCGACGAAGGGCACGAGGATTCCCCCCAGGCCGTAGATCGCGAGGTTGCGGCGCAGGACGCTGGCCGCATCCATCGCCCGGTAGGGCACGCCGCGCAGCGCCAGCGGGATCAGCGCCACGATCACCAGCGCGTTGAAGATCACCGCCGAGAGGATCGCGCTTTCGGGCGTCGCCAGATTCATGACGTTGAGCACGCCGAGTTCGGGGATCGCGGCGATGAAGAGCGCGGGAATGATAGCGAAATATTTCGCCACATCATTGGCGATGGAGAAGGTGGTGAGCGAGCCGCGCGTCATCAGAAGCTGCTTGCCGATGCCGACGATCTCGATGAGCTTGGTCGGATCGCTGTCGAGATCCACCATGTTGCCCGCCTCGCGCGCGGCCTGCGTGCCCGTCTGCATGGCGACGCCGACATCGGCTTGGGCGAGGGCCGGCGCGTCGTTGGTGCCGTCGCCGCACATGGCGACCAGACGGCCCTGCCGCTGCTCGTTTCTGATGTAGTTCAGCTTGTCCTGGGGCGTGGCTTCCGCGATGAAATCATCGACGCCGGCCTCGCCCGCGATGGCGGCGGCCGTCACCGGATTGTCGCCCGTCACCATGACGGTGCGAATGCCCATGCGGCGCAGCTCGGCGAAACGCTCCTTGATGTCGGGCTTCACCACGTCCTTGAGATGGATCACGCCGATGAAGCGGCCGTTTTCGGCGAGACCCAGCGGCGTGCCGCCGGACTTGGCGATACGCTCCACCGCCTGACGGAACGCCTCCGGCTCCGCGACTTCGCGCCCCGCCGTTTCGCGCACGAAGCGCCTGATGGCGTCCACCGCGCCCTTGCGGATGACCCGCGTGCCGAGATCGACGCCCGACAGGCGCGTCGAGGCCGAGAAGGGGATGAACTCGGCTCCTTCGGGCTGCGCCTCGGGAATGGCGACGCGATAGCTCTCACGCGCCAGAACCAGAATGGAGCGCCCTTCGGCCGTCTCGTCCGCCAGCGAGGCCAGAACCGCGATCTCGGCGGCTTCGGTCTCCGAAACGCCCTGCACCGCGACGAATTCCGAGGCCATGCGATTGCCGAAGGTGATGGTGCCCGTCTTGTCGAGAAGCAGCGTGTCGACATCGCCCGCCGCCTCCACCGCCTTGCCGGACATGGCCAGCACATTGTGGCGGATCAGGCGGTCCATACCGGCGATGCCGATGGCCGACAGGAGGCCGCCGATCGTAGTCGGGATCAGCGTGACCAGAAGCGCCACCAGGATCGGCACGGAGACGGCCGCGCCGGAATAGGCCGACAGGCCCGTCAGCGTCACCACCGCGATCAGGAAGATCAGCGTCATGCCGACCAGAAGGATGGTGAGCGCCAGCTCGTTCGGCGTCTTCTGCCGCTCGGCCCCTTCCACCAGCGCGATCATCCGGTCGAGAAAGGACGAGCCGGGCGCGGCGGTGATGCGCACCACCAGCCAGTCAGAGACGACCGTGGTGCCGCCGGTGACGGCCGAGCGGTCGCCGCCCGCCTCGCGGATCACGGGGGCGGACTCGCCCGTCACGGCCGCTTCGTTCACCGACGCGATGCCCTCGACGATCTCGCCGTCGCCCGGCACGAGATCGCCGGTCTCGACCAGCACGAAGTCGCCGACCTTGAGATCCAGCGCCGAGACGGGGGCGAGGTTCGTGCGGTCGGTGCGCGAGGCCATGCGCTTGGCGACCGTGTCTGTGCGGGCGCGGCGCAGACTGTCGGCCTGCGCGCGCCCCCGCCCTTCCGCGATGGCTTCGGCGAAATTGGCGAAGAGAACCGTGAACCAGAGCCAGGCCATGATCTGGCCGGTGAAGGCGAGCGGGTTGCCCGCCACGAGATCGCGCACGAACAGGACCGTCACCACGGCGGCGACGATTTCGGTCACGAAAATCACGGGGTTGCGCAGGAGCGCTGCGGGATTGAGCTTCTTGAAAGCGTCGATCGTGGCCCGGCCGATCAGATCGGGCCGGAAGGTGGAGGTTGCGGCTTTGGCAGCCATGGAACGGATTCCTTGTGGTCGGCCTTTGCGGAACCGACGAAGAATGGATGACGGATCGAAGGGGCGGCCCGGTTCGAACGGGGCCGCCTTGGCCAGTCAGAAGGTCTTGCCTGTCAGAACGTCTTGCCGGCGAGCATCTGCACCTGTTCGGCAATCGGGCCGAGGGCGAGGGCCGGGAAGAACTGGAGCCCGCCGAGGATCAGGATGATGCCGGCCAGAAGCCCGACGAAGAGCGGCCCATGGGTCGGGAACGTGCCGCTTGAGGGGGCGAGCTTGGGCTTGGCCGCGAGCGAGCCGGCAATCGCCAGCACCGGCACGATATAGGCGAAGCGGCCGAGCAGCATGGTGAGGCCCAGCGTCGTGTTCCACCAGGGCGAGTTCGCCGACAGGCCGCCGAAGGCCGAGCCGTTGTTGCCTGCGGCCGACGTATAGGCGTAGTAGATTTCCGACAGGCCATGCGGGCCGGCATTGCCGAGCCCGGCGAGCGCGGCAGGCAGAACGGCGGCCACGGCGGAAAAGCCGAGGATCGCGACGGGCAGGATCAGAATGGCGAGCATCGCCATTTTCATTTCTTTGGCCTCGATCTTCTTGCCGAGATATTCCGGCGTGCGCCCGACCATGAGCCCGGCGATGAAAACCGAGATCACCGCGATCACCAGAATGCCGTAGAGGCCCGAGCCGACGCCGCCCGGCAGAACCTCGCCGAGCATGATGAGGACCATCGGCACCATGCCGCCGATCGGCGTGAAGGAGCCATGCATGGCGTTCACCGCGCCGTCCGACAGGCCCGTGGTGACGGCGGCGAAGAGGCTGGAGGCGGCGATGCCGAAGCGGACTTCCTTGCCCTCCATGTTGCCGCCCGAGGGATCGAGACCGGCCACGGAGAGAACCGGCGTTCCCTTCGCTTCCGCCCAATAGCAGACGGCGGTGGCCGTCACGAGCAGGAGCCCCATCACCGACAGGATCGCGACGGCCTGCCGCCTGTCACCGATCAGCCGGCCGAAGGCGAAGACGAGCGCCACCGAGACCACCAGCATCTGCCAGATGGTGAGCGCGTTGGAGAGCGGCGAGGGGTTCTCGTAAGGGTGGGCCGAATTGGCGTTGTAATAGCCGCCGCCATTGGTGCCGAGCTGCTTGATGGCGAGCTGCGAGGCGACGGGGCCGAGGGCGAGGGTCTGGTCGGCGCCTTCCAGCGTGCGCACCGTGGCGGTGGTTTCAAAGGTCTGCGGCGTTCCCATCGCGACCTGCGCGAGGCCGGTGACGATGGCGAGCGGCAGAAGCACGTAAAGAACGGCCCGCGTCGTATCGACGAAGAAGTTGCCGACCATCGCCGCGCCCGAGCGCGCGAAGGCGCGCACCAGCGCGAGCGCCACCGCGATGCCCATCGCGGCGGACAGGAAGTTCTGCACGGTCAAGCCGGCCATCTGGCTGAAGGGGCTGAGCGTCGTCTCGCCGCCATAGCTCTGCCAGTTGGTGTTGGTGACGAAGGAGACGGCGGTGTTGAAGGCCAGATCCGCCGACATGCCGGGAAAGCCCAGCGGGTTCAGCGGCAGAAAGGCCTGCGCGCGCAGGATAGCGTAGAGCAGCGCGAAGCCGCCCGCGTTGAAAGCCAGCATGGCGAGGCAATAGGCGAGCCAGCCCTGCTCCCTGGCCGGGTCGATGCCGGCGAGGCGATAGAGCCCGTGCTCGACAGGGCGCAGGATGGGCGAGAGAGGCGTGCGTTCGCCCGCAAACACCTTGGACATATAGGTGCCGAGCGGAATCGCGAAGGCGACCACGGCCGCCAGAATGAAGAGGATTTGCAGCCAGCCGATAACGGTCATGGCACCTGCCTTTGAAGGATCGGACGGTTAGAGGCTGTTTGACAACTCGCCGGCGGAGGACCGACGAGGAAATTTTTGTCCCTGTGATCAGCCAAACGCAGTCGATGCCGGTGGCATCGGCGAGGCTTGGCAACGAAACAGGGGCGAAAAGGACCCGCCGGACCGACCCGGTCGGGTTGTCAAACAGACTCTCAAAACCGCTCGGGATGAACCAGAGCGAAGACGAGATAGAGAGCCAGCGCCAGCGCGACCGCGCCGCCCAGAACAAGGTCGAACATCGTCAGGCCTGCCCGGCCCAGCGCGCATAGGCGCTCATCACGGCAAAGAAGCCCAGCCCCACGGCCAGGTAGAGAAGATCGAACATGCGAGCCCTCCTTTCGGGATCGCCGTTCAATTGGACCCGATCGGCATAAAGGCGCCATACGAATTTTCGGGCGCGGACTCGGCCTATCCGTGTCCTATCGATGGGAGATACCGCCGGCTGCGGGAGCCCGCGAGAGGACATGGCGGGCTTGCGATCTCGCGCGGCGTGCCGCCCAACCATAAGTTCGGAGAGCCGTGAAGCGGACCCGGAACGTCTCGGCGGAGCACGCCGCGCTTTCGCAACGGGCGTCCGGTCCATGGTATGGACGTGGTGTCGCGGACAGGGGGAAAAGGGAATGTCGCGCATGAAGGGAATGGTCGTTTGGGGCGCGCTGCTGGCCGGTCTCGCCTCGCCGGCGCGGGCGGACGAGCCGCCTTGCTCGTCGCGCACGGCGGCGGGCCAAACCTGCGCCTGCGACGTGCGCGCGCTGCACCCCCTGCAGGGGGCCATCGGGAGGGACGAGGTCCGGCACAAGGCGGAGAAGATCCGCGACAAGCCGAACAAGGCGCGGCGCGAACTGGAGGACGATCCGATCAAGATCGTCCGTGGCCCTGGTGATGAGTTCTTCATCACCGATCATCACCATGGCGCGGCGGCCATGGCCCTGGCGGGCCAAAACATCGCCTTCTGCTCCCTCGTCCCGCGCCCCGCCTTCACGACGCCCGAGGCCTTCTGGCGGGATCTGGCGCGGGATCATCTCGTCTGGCTGGAGGATCAGGACGGCCGTGCCATTACGCCCGCTGATCTGCCGAAATCGCTGGCCGACATGCCCGACGATCCCTATCGCAGCCTCGCGTGGCGTCTTCGCAAGGAGGGCGGCTATTGCCGCGCCGCGATGCGCCAGAAGGAATTCGCCGAGTTCCTCTGGGCCGACTGGCTGCGCCAGCAACCCTCGCTGCCCATCGACAAGGTGCGCCGCTCATCCAAGGCGATGGTGGATGAGGCCCTCGCTCTCGCGCGCAGTCCGGCCGCCCGCGCCCTGCCGGGCTTTATCGGCGACGAGCCGGAGTCCTTTTCCTGCCCGGATGATTGAGCGCGCCCGACGCGCCAATCGCGACAGGCATCCTCGGCTCAGGAGCCGGCCGCCTTCCGCCTGTCGCCCGATCCGAACAGCTTATGGCGCAGCGTGCCCTCGCCATAGGCGGTCTTGTAGCGGCCGCGCGCCTGCAAGGCCGGTACGACGAAGCGGGTGAAATCGTGCCAGCATTCGGGCGCGACGGTGCGCGTCAGATTGAACCCGTCGATCTCGCCCTCGTCGATCCAGCGGATCATCGCTTCGGCTACACTATCGCCCGAGCCGACCAGCAGGGGATAGCGCCCGCCGAGCTTCAGCCCATCGAGAAGCTGGCGCTTGGTGAGGCCCTTGCGGCGCGCTGCGGCGGCGGTGGATTGGATCGCGTTGGTGGGGCCATAGCTGATCTCGTCGTCCAGCCCATAGACCGAGAAGTCGATGCCGCTGCCGGCGGCGAAATGCGCGAGCCCCGCTTCCGGGCTGGCGTGGCCGACATAATCCTCCAAGAGGTCTTGCGCCTCACCGTCCGTCGCGCCGGTGACCACGCTGAGGCCGACGAAAATTTTGATGTCGTCGGCGCGCCGCCCGGCCGCGACAACAGCCGCGCGCAACTCCCGCGAGGTGCGCCGGGCGGCGTCCGGGTCGGCGGCCGAGATGAAGACGCATTCGGCATGGCGCGCGGCGAAGCGCTGCCCGCGCCCCGAGCTGCCGGCCTGAAACAGAACGGGCGTGCGCTGGGGCGAGGGCTCGCTGAGATGGGTGCCGCGCCCCTGATAATACGGCCCGTCATGCTGGATTTCGTGGATCGCGCCGGGGTCGGCATAAACGCGCCCGGCCTTGTCGCGCCGAACCGCGCCGTCCTCCCAGCTCGTTTCCCAGAGCTTGGTGAGAAAGGCGAGATAGTCGTCGGCGCGGTCGTAGCGCTCGTCATGCTCGGCCATGGCGTCGCGGCCGACGGCGCGCGCCGCGCTGTCGAGATAGCCCGTCACGATGTTCCAGCCGATGCGCCCGTCCGTCAGATGGTCCAGCGTCGAGACGCGCCGCGCGAACGTATAGGGATGCTCCACCGCCGTGTTGACGGTGACACCGAAGCCCAGATGCTGCGTCACCGCCGCCATGGCCGGCACGAGCAGCGTCGGGTCGTTGACGGGAAGCTGGATCGTCTCGCGCGCGGTGAGGTCGATCGAGCCCCCATAGACATCGTAGACGCCGACGATATCGGCGATGAACACGGCATCGAAGAGGCCCGCTTCCAGCGTTCGGGCGAGGTCGGTCCAGTGGGAAAGTTTGGTGTAGTCGGCCGAGCGGTCGCGCGGATGGGTCCAGAGCCCGTGATTGATATGCCCCACGCAGTTCATGGTGAAGGCGTTGAGAAGAATGGGCTTGGCGGCCGTCATGTCGGGCTTTCTCGGATCGCGCCGCGAGGGCGCGGCGGATGATCCGGCCATCCGCCTTGGTTCGTTTCGGGTGGGGAGTCGGCTTCGAAATGCGTCAGCGCTCGCGCAGGCGTCGCACGGCCCGGTCGCCCACAAACTGCACGGCCGAGACGAGGGCGACCAGCACGACGATGACGACGAGCATCAAGGTCGTGTCGAAGCGCTGGTAGCCGTAGCGGATGGCGAGATCGCCGAGCCCCCCGGCCCCGACCGCGCCGGCCATGGCGGAGGCGCCGATCATGGTGACGAGCGTCACCGTGAAACCGCCGACGAGGCCGGGCAGGGCTTCGGGCAGGAGCACATGGCGGATGATGTGACGCCGGCGGCATCCCATCGCCTGCGCCGCCTCGATCAGCCCCGCATCCACCTCGCGCAGCGACACTTCGGCGATCCGCGCGAAAAAGGGCGTCGCCGAGATCGTCAGCGGCACGATCGCCGCCCAGACGCCGATCGTGGTGCCCGTCAGAAACCGCGTCAGCGGCAGAAGCGCCACCAGAAGCACGATGAAGGGCGTCGCGCGGAAACCGTTGACGAGCGCGGACAGGACGCGGTGCGTGAGCGGCGCGGAGACGATGCCGCCCGGCGCGGAGAGAACCAGAAACAGCGCCAGCGGAATGCCGGCCAGAAGCGCGATCGCGGCCGAAATGCCGACCATGGAGATCGTGTCGATCAGCGCCTGCTGAAGGCGGGCGATCATGGCGTCAGACATAGCCGAGAACTTTCGTCTGGAGATCGGGGGTCTGGAGATCGGGAAGGGTGATCGGCTCCCGCTCGCCCTCGTCGCCGAGCGTGGCCGCGACGAGGAGCCGGCCCTGGCTGTGCCCGCCGATCCGATCGAGCGAGGCATTGAGAAGCCGCAGGCCCCCCGGAAAGTGGCGGGCGAGCAGGGCGAGGTCCGGCTCGGCGGTGCCGGCATAGCGCAGCTCGATGAGGGCTTGCGTGGTTTCGCCCCGGCGCGGCGCGGGCCGCAGAGACGCCGCCAGATCGTCCGGCAGCTGGCGCAGGAGCGGCTCCAGAAGCGCCCTCGTCGCGGGATGGCCGGGGTTCCCGAAGACCTGCCAGACGGGGCCGGTCTCGGCGACCTCGCCGCGCTCCAGCACCAGAACGCGGTCGCAGATTTCGCGGATGACGCTCATCTCATGGGTGATCAGGATGATGGTGAGCCCAAGGCGGCGGTTGATGTCCTTGAGCAGCGCCAGAATCTGAAGCGTCGTTTCAGGATCGAGCGCCGAGGTCGCTTCGTCGCAGAGCAGGATTTCGGGACCGGAGACCAGCGCGCGGGCAATGCCGACACGCTGTTTCTGCCCGCCCGACAGGCGCGAGGGGTAGCTCGTCTCCTTGCCCTCCAGCCCGACCAGCGCCAGCACCTCGGCCACCCGCCGGTCGATCTCCGCGCGCCCGACGCCGGCGACCACGAGCGGCAGCGCGACGTTCTCCCGCACGGTCTTGGCGGAGAGAAGATTGAAATGCTGGAACACCATGCCGACGCGGCGGCGGAAGGCGACGAGCGCGTCGGTGCCCAGCGCGGCGATATCCTCGCCATCCACGAGAACGCGGCCCTCGGTCGGCGCTTCCAGCCGGTTGACGAGGCGCAGAAGGCTGGACTTGCCCGCCCCCGAGCGCCCGATGATGCCGAAGATCGATCCTTCGGGAATGTCGACGTCGATCCCGCTCAGCGCCGTCACCTCGCCTGCGGCGGCGCGGTAGGTCTTGCCGATCTTCTCGAAGCGCACCGAGCCGGCCCGGCGGGGCGCAGCAACGCCTTCCCGCAGCTTGCGCGCCGGGCGGGCGGGCGCCTCTCTCGGCTCGGCGGTCAGCGAGCGAGCGAGGGGGAAGAACATGTCCGTCATGTCAGCGGCTCCGAACGAGAGGGGCATCCACGCGCTCTCAAACCTCACTTCTCCCAGGCGATCGTGTAGAGCTTGGGATCGTTGGCGAAGGCCGTGCCGATGGCGGAGCGCACCTTCGGGGAGGTCTGGTAGATCTGGACGAATTTCGCGATGTCGGGATTATCCGCATTGTCCTTGCGGGTGACGAAGCGGATGGCGAACTGCTTGTCGTCGATGCCGGAATAGATGAGGCCGCCCGCCGGATCGAAGGCCTTCGCCGCGACGATGAAATGCGGATAGCCGAGCGCCAGATCGACATCGCCGGTGACGCGCACGAGCTGCGGCCCCTCTACCTCGGTGAAGCTCAGTTTCTTCGGGTTCTCCACGATATCGTCCAGCGTGCCCTGGAAGCCGACGCCGTCCTTCAGCTTGATCAGCCCGGCCTTTTGCAAGAGTAGGAGGCCGCGCCCCTGGTTGACCGGGTCGTTGGCGATGGCCACCGTCCCGTTCTGCGGGATCTCGTCGAAGCTCTTATGCTTCAGGGAATAGAGGCCGATATTGGCGAGCGTCCCGGTGCCGACATCGGCGAACTCGTAGCCCCGCTCCTTCACGGCATTGGCCAGAAACGGCTTGTGCTGGAAATAGTTGAGGTCGATGTCCCCGGCGGCCAGCGCGATATTGGGCGTCGTCCAGTCCGAGAATTCCACCACCTCGACATCGAGACCCTGCGCCTTGGCCTCCTCGGCGGCCGCCGCCACGGAATCGGCATAGGCGCCGGGCGTCACGCCGACCTTCAGCGCCCCCGCATGGGCCAGCGAGGCGAAGGACAGGAGGGTCGTGGCCAGACCGGCGAGAAGCAGTGTCTTCATGGCAAATCCTGGAATCCGAAAGGGCGCGAAAGGCGGGAAGCGGCGCGATCGGCAGGGATCGGCTGCGGGATGCCCGAAGCGTAAAACCTGACAGTCTACAAACAAAGTATATTATTCTGTTTGCGGAATGCGGCGCGGATTCCTTTTTCGAGCTGCGAACTTAGCCGAGCGGCGCAGCCGAACGAGCTGCGGGACTCGCCCCGCTCAACCGATCCCGGCGGTGGATGCGCGCCGCGCCGTTCCGCGTGCGACGAAAAACCGGCTTCTTCTGCGCCGGCCCGCATTCGCTGAAACAAGAGTTTCCTTATCAGTACATAAAAAGAATGGAATAACTGCACTGATGGAGATCGGTTCCCTACCCTTGGGCTCGTCCGGCGCCGCTGCCGCCCGGTCGCCGACGCCAAGGAGAGGGGAATGACCCGCCATATTCGTTTCAACGCTTTCGACATGAACTGCGTGGGCCATCAGTCGCCCGGCCTCTGGGCGCATCCGCGCGACCGATCCTGGACCTACAAGGATCTCGACTATTGGCAGGATGTCGCCCGCATTCTGGAGCGCGGCATTTTCGACGGCATCTTCATCGCCGACGTGATCGGCTATTACGACGTCTACAAGGGCTCGAACTTCCACGCGCTGCATCAGGGCGCGCAGATCCCCGTCAACGATCCGCTGCAACTCGCAGCCCCCATCGCCCTGGCGACCGAGCATCTGGGCATCGGCATCACCGCCTCCACCTCCTTCGAGCACCCCTATACCTTCGCCCGCCGCCTTTCGACCGCCGACCACCACACCAAGGGCCGCGTCGGCTGGAACATCGTCACCTCCTATCTGGAAAGCGGGGCGAAGAATGTCGGCCAGGGCGGGCTGAAGGCGCATGACAACCGCTACGAGATCGCCGCCGAATATGTCGAGGTGCTCTACAAGCTCTTCGAGGGAAGCTGGGAAGAGGGTGCGGTGCTGCGCGACCGCGAGCGGCGCATCTTCGCCGATCCGGCCAAGGTCCACGAGATCGGCCACAAGGGCCAATTCTTCGACGTGCCGGGATACCATCTCTGCGAGCCTTCGCCGCAGCGCACGCCGGTTCTCTATCAGGCGGGCGCATCCGGCCCCGGCAAGAATTTCGCCGCCGCCCATGCCGAATGCGTCTTCGTGGCCGCGCCCACCAAGAGCCTCCTGAAAGCCTATGTCGCTGACATCCGGGCGCGGGCGGCCGCCGCCGGGCGCGATCCGCGCAAGCTCTATATCTACAATCTGACCACCGTGATCGTGGACGAGACGGACGCCAAGGCCGAGGCTCGCTTCGAGGATTACCGCAGCTATTCCTCCTATGACGGCTCGCTGGTGTTCCTGTCCGGCTGGAGCGGCATCGACTTCGGCCAGTATGCGCCGAGCGACCTGATCCGGAAGGTCGAGACCAATGCCATCGTCTCCATGGTGGAGACCTTCGCCGGCAAGGACCGGGCCTGGACCATCGAGGAACTGGCGCGCTGGGGCGGTGTCGGCGGGCTCGGCCCCGTCTTCGTCGGCTCGCCCTCGACACTCGCCGACATCCTGCAGGAATGGCAGGAGGAAACCGATGTCGATGGGTTCAACCTCGCCTATGCGGTGACGCCCGAAACCTTCGAGGGGGTCGTGGACCTGCTCGTTCCCGAGCTTCAGAAGCGCGGCGCCTACCCCACGGCCTATCGCCCCGGCACGCTACGCGAGAAGCTTTTCGGCGACGGGCCGTATCTACCCAAGACCCACCCGGCCGACCTCTATCGCGATATCGA
Organism: Aureimonas sp. N4; assembly: GCF_001463925.1. Taxonomy (NCBI): domain Bacteria; kingdom Pseudomonadati; phylum Pseudomonadota; class Alphaproteobacteria; order Hyphomicrobiales; family Aurantimonadaceae; genus Aureimonas; species Aureimonas sp. N4. The sequence goes on from NZ_BBWS01000054.1 coordinate 54,776, forward strand.
GGCGGTGAAGGCGCGCCAGGCCGCGCACCGGGAGGCGGCGGAATGAGTGGCGCGCCCCTTCTCAGCCTCGACGGGGTGTCCCTGTCGTTTCGCGGCGTCACGGCGCTGAACGCACTGAGCTTCGATGTCGCGCCCGGCGAAATCTGCGCCCTGATCGGCCCGAACGGCGCGGGCAAAAGCTCGCTTCTCAACGTCATCAACGGCGTCTATCGCGCCGATGCCGGCGAAGTGCGCTTTGCCGGCGCGCGCCTGGCGGCCCAGCGCCGGGGGGACGCCGCGCATCTGGGCATCGGTCGCACCTTCCAGCACAACGCCCTGTTCGCTCGCCTGAGCGTGATCGAGAACGTCATGGCGGGTCTCGCGCGCGAGGGGAAGGCGGGCTTTTTCGAGGCGGTTTTTCATCTCGGCCGAGACCGCGAGGAGCGTCGGCGCTTCCGCGAGCGGGCCGAGCGTGTGCTGGCCTTTCTGGGCCTCTCGGGCGAGGCCGACCGCATTGTCTCGACGCTCTCATACGGCACGCAGAAGCGCGTCGATCTCGCCCGCGCGCTCGTGGCCGAGCCCCGGCTGCTGCTTCTGGACGAACCCATGGCCGGCATGAACGCCGAAGAAAAGCAGGCGATGAGCCGCGCCATCGCGGCTGTGAATCGGCAGTTCGGCACCACGATCGTCCTGATCGAGCATGATGTCGGCATCGTGCTCGGCCTCAGCCACCATGTCGTCGTGCTGGATTACGGGCGCAAGGTCGCGGACGGGCGGCCGGACGAGGTGCGCGCCGACCCCGCCGTCATCGCCGCCTATCTCGGCACGGTTCATTGAGGGCGCGGCCATGAGCTTCTTTGTCGAAACCCTGGTCGGCGGCCTGTTCGCCGGTGTCATGTATGCGCTGGTCGCGATCGGCTTCGTGCTGATCTACAAGGCCTCGGGCGTCTTCAACTTCGCGCAAGGGGCGATGCTCCTCTTCGCCGCGCTCACCTTCGTGACGCTGACGGAGCGCGGTGTGCCCTTTGCGCCCGCCTTTGGGCTCACCACCCTCGTCATGGTCTTGATGGCCTGCGTGATCGAGCGGCTAGTGCTGCGTCCCTTGCGCAACCGCGACGCGCTGACCCTCTTCATGGCGACGCTCGGCCTCTCCTTCGTGGTCGAGGGCCTCGCCCAACTCCTGATGGGCACCGACGTCCATATGCTGGATCTCGGCATCGAGGATGTCGGCATTGAGATCGGCGGCATTCTGGTCAGCCAGTTCGACCTCACCGCCGCCGCCATCGCGCTCACGCTCGTCGCCGTGCTGTCCATCGCCTTCAGCCGCACCAGCATGGGTGTCGCGCTGCGGGCCGTGGCGGATGATACGCTGGCCGCGCAGTCCATCGGCATCCGCCTGCCGCTGATCTGGCGCGTGGTGTGGAGCGTCGCGGGCCTCGTCGCCCTCGTCGCCGGGCTTCTCTGGGGCGCGCGGCAGGGCGTTCAATATTCGCTCTCGCTGGTCACGCTGAAGGCCCTGCCGGTGCTGATCATCGGCGGCTTCTCCTCCATTCCCGGCGCGATCCTCGCCGGCCTCCTCGTCGGGGCGGCCGAAGCGCTGGCCGACATCTATCTCGGCCCGCTCGTCGGCGGTGCCGTCTCCCCCTGGTTCGCCTATGTCCTCGCGGTCGCCTTCCTTCTGGTGCGACCGGCCGGACTCTTCGGCGACGAGGCCATCGAAAGGGTCTGAGCCTCATGTCCGCGTCCGACACGATCTTCCCCGGCGAAGCCCGGCTCGACATCGGCCAGCGCCGCGCGGCGCTCCGGCTCGCGCTCCTGGCCGCTGCCCTCCTCGTCACCTTTGGCGCGGTGCCCGCGCTCGCCAGCGACTATTGGCTCAGTTCCATCATCATCCCCGCCCTCGTCATGGGGCTGGCCGGGATCGGGCTGAACCTCCTGATGGGCTTTGCCGGCCTCGTTTCCATCGGCTCGGCGGCCTTCATGTCGGTCGGGGCCTTCGCGACCTACAATCTCTTGCTGCGCGCGCCCGGCCTGCCTTTGCCGATCGTGCTGGTGCTGGCCGGGCTGTGTGCTGCCGCCGCCGGCATCCTTTTCGGCCTGCCGGCCCTGCGCATCAGGGGTTTCTATCTCGGGGCCTCGACGCTCGGCGCGCAGTTCTTCTTCGAATGGCTGTTCACCAACTATGCCTGGTTCTCCAATGACAGCCAGTCGCTGACCATCTCCGCGCCCCGGCTCGAACTCTTCGGGGCCGATCTCCAGTCCGCGACCGGGCGCTATCTTCTGGTGGCCGCTGTCGGCCTGGCACTGATCGCGCTGGCCTTCGCGGTGACGCGCAGCCGGATCGGGCGTGACTGGGCCGCGATCCGCGATATGGAAACCGCCGCCGCCGTGATCGGGGTGCCCGTCGCCCGGCGCAAGCTCCAGGCCTATGCCGTCTCGTCCTTCGTGCTCGGCATTGTCGGTGCGCTCTGGGCCTTCGCCTATCTCGGCACGGCGGACGGCCACACGTTCAATCTCGACAAGTCCTTCCAGATTCTCTTCATCGTGCTGATCGGCGGCACGGCGACGATCTTCGGAAACTTCCTCGGCGCGGCCTTCATCGTGCTGACGCCCATCCTGCTGGATCGCCTGGGCGGAACCAGCGGCCTCGGCCTCCTGTCCGATCCCGGCGCGGCCGCCAATCTCCAGCACATCATCTTCGGCGCGATCATCGTCTGGCTGCTCGTCAAGGAGCCGGACGGCCTCAGCGCTCTCCTGCGACGGGCCACGCAAGCCCTCGCGCGCCGCGCCGCCTGACCTTTCCAGCCATCATCCTATCCAAGGGGGAATTCTCATGTCCGTACTGAAGCACCTCGCGGGCCTTGCGGCCGGCATCAGCCTCGCCGCCGCGCTCGTGGCCAGCCCGGCCCGCGCCGAGGACGCCAAGGGAGAGCAGCTCTTCCCGCTCTTCTCCTATCGCACCGGGGCTTACGCGCCCTCCGGCATCCCGCAATGGGCCGGCTATAACGACTATTTCAACTACATCAACGCCCATGGCGGCGTGAACGGGGTGAAGATCCGCCTGGAGGAATGCGAGACCGCCTATACGGTGGAGCGCGCCTTCGAGTGCTACGAGCGCTACAAGAACGGCAAGCCCGATGCCCCGCTCGCCGTGCTCTTCACCACCTCCAGCGGCTTCGACGCGGCGATCTCCGACAAGGCGCGCATCGATAAGGTGCCGATCATCTCGGTGGCCGGCGGGCGGGGCGACGCGGTGGACGGCAGCGTCTTCCCCTACCAGTTCCCGCTTCTCTTCGACTACTGGACGGAAGCCTCGATCGTGGTCGAGCACATCGCCAACACGCTCGGCGGCTTCGACAAGCTCAAGGGCCAGAAGATCGCGACGCTCTATCACGACAGCGGCTACGGCCGCGAGACAATCCAGCCCATGGCGATCCTGGCGAAGAAATACGGCTTCGAGGATATCCAGATCCCGGTGCCGCATCCCGGCGAGCAGCAGCAGGCGCAATGGCAGCAGATCAAGCGCGCCGGGGCCGACTGGGTGTTCTTCCGCGCCTGGGGCGTCATGTCGCCGGTCGGCATCAAGACCGCCGCACGCGTCGGCTTCCCGCGCGAGCGCATCATCGGCGACATCTGGACCGGCTCGGAGGAGGACGTTCGCCCGGCGGGGGCCTCGGCCAAGGGCTATCTGGCGGTCTCCGTCTTCCCGCCCGGCGCCGACTTCAAGATCAGCCAGACGCTGAAGAAGGAGATCGTCGATGCCGGCAAGAGCGATCTGAAGGACACCTCGAAATTCGGCTCGGTCTATTACAATGCGGGTCTGGTGCAGGCGATCCTCTTCACCGAGATCCTGCGCACGGGCCAGGCGAAGTTCGGCAACCGCCCGCTGACGACCGAGGAAGGCCACTGGGCCGCCGAGCATCTCGATCTCACGCCCGAGCGCATCGAGGAGATCGGCGCGACGGGGCTGCTCAGCCCGATCAAGATCACGCCCGAGGATCACGAAGGCCAGCCGGCGGCCAAGATCCAGCAATGGGACGGCGAGAAGTGGGTGCCGCTCACCGACTGGCTGAAGGGCGACCGGCCGCTCTTCAAGGACGCGATCTACGCCCGCGCCGCCGCCTACGCGAAGGAAAAGAACCTTCCCCCGCGCGAGGCGGTCACGAACTGACGGGCCGGGGAGCTTCTCATGACGCAGACGTATGAGGGCCTTCTGGAGGTCCAGAACATCGAGGCGCTCTATGGCGGGGCGGTTCTCGCCGTGCGGGACGTCTCGCTCAAGGTAGGGAAGGGCGCGATCGTCGCCCTTCTCGGCGCCAATGGCGCGGGCAAGACCACGGTCCTGAAGGCCATCTCGAACCTTCTCGGCCCCGAGCGCGGCGCGGTCAGCCGAGGCGCGATCCGCTGGGACGGGGAGGAGGTGGACCGGCTTTCGGCGGCCGATCTCGTCGGGCGCGGCGTGGTGCAGGTCCTGGAAGGGCGGCGCGTCTTTCCCCAGCTCACCGTCGAGGAAAACATCCTCGCCGGCTCCTATGGCCGCCGGCCCCGCGCGGCCGAGCGGCGGCGCGACCTCGAACAGGTCTATAGCTGGTTTCCGCGCCTGCGCGACAAGCGCGGCACCAAGGCGGGCCTGACCTCGGGCGGCGAGCAGCAGATGGTCGCGATCTCGCGCGCCTTGATGACCAAGCCCCGGCTCGTGCTGCTGGACGAGCCATCCATGGGTCTCGCGCCCATCGTGGTGCAGGAGATCTTCGAGATCGTCCGCAGCCTCAACACGCAATCGGGCGCGAGCTTCCTGGTGGCCGAACAGAACGCCAACCTCGCGCTGCGCTACGCCGCCTATGCCTATGTGCTCGAAACCGGGCGTGTCGCGGCCGAGGGAACGGCGGCCGATCTCCTGTCGCGCGGCGACATTCACGACCTCTATTTCGGCGGAAGCTCCGGCTCCGTCGCCCTTCACTGAACCATCGGGAGCCGCGACGGCCATGTTTCATTCCACCATCGAAAGCCCGACCAGCCAGACCGACCTCGGCTGGGGGCAGGGCCCGAGCCCCGACTATGAGGCGCTCGCGACCCCGTTCCGCCCGATCTTCGCGCGCATTCGCGCGGGCGCGGTGGAGCGGGAGCTGAACCGCACGCTGCCCACGCAGGAAATCGGCTGGCTGAAGGACGCGCGCTTCGGCGCGGTGCGCCTGCCCCGAGCCGAGGGCGGGCAGGGGGCGAGCCTCCCCGATTTCGTCAACCTCCTGATCGAACTGTCGGAGGCCGATTCCAACATCACGCAGGCCCTGCGCGGCCATTTCGGCTTCGTGGAAAGCGTCGTGAATCTGCCCGCCGGCCCTTTTCGCGAGCGCTGGGCCGCGCGCGTCGCGGCCGGAGAGACCGCCGGCAATGCCTGGACCGAGATCGGCGCGGCCTCGATCGAGGGCTTCTCGACCCATCTCGCCCGCAAGGGCGACGACCTCGTGCTCAATGGCGAGAAATACTACACGACCGGCTCGCTCTTCGCCGACTGGATCGACACCGGCGCGCGGCGCGAGGACGGCGAGGGCGGCACGGTTCTGGTGCCCCGCCACGCGCAGGGCGTCCATGTGGTGGACGATTGGGACGGGTTCGGCCAGACGCTGACGGCCAGCGGCACCACCACCTTCACCGATGTCGTGATCGACCCGCTGGATGTCCTCAGCGACGAGGAGAAATTCCGCTACAGCGCGGCCTTCTACCAGATCGTGCATTTGGCGACGCTGGCCGGCATCGGGCGCGCGCTGGCGGGCGATGCGGCAGCCGCCGTGGGCGCGCGCCGGCGCACCTATACGCACGCCGCCGCCGCGCGCTCGTCCGAAGACCCGCAGGTGCTTCAGGTGGTCGGGCGCATTCGCGGCGCGGCCTATGCGGCGGGCGCCATCACCCTGCAAGCCGCCCGCGCGCTGGAGCGCGCCCATGCCGCGCATTTCGGCGGGGATGCGGAAGCCGAAGAGCGCGCCAACAGTCTGGCCGAGCTGGAAACCGCGCAGGCGCAGACGGTGGTCTCGAACCTCGTTCTCGAGGCCTCGACCATCGTGTTCGACGCGCTCGGGGCCTCGGCCATCCGCAAGCCCGCCGGGCTCGACCGCCATTGGCGCAACGCGCGCACGCTGTCCTCGCACAATCCGCGCATCTACAAGGACCGGATCGTCGGCGACTACGCCGTCAACGGCACCCCGCCGCCCTACCAGTGGCGCATCGGCCTGCCCACGGGCTGATCCGTCGGAAACGGTCGCGCGCAGACCGGCTCGCCCTTGTCAGCCGGTCTGCTTGTTCGCCGCCATCACCTCGGCCAACTGCGGATGGCGACGCATGAGCATGGCTGCGGCGTAGAACTTCGGGGTGTTCGCTTCGAACCAGGGTGTCCCCGGCCACCACCCCACCATCGCGGCGGCGTAGCAATCCAGCGCCGAGGGCTGCTCGCCCAGGAGATAGGGCCCGGTGATCTCCGCCTCCAATTGGCGATACAGACGCTTGCGATAGGCGTCCGTCGTCTCCTTCAGCTCGTCGGGCGCGGAGGGGCACCAGCGATCTGGAACATCGCCATAGGTGAAGGTCGGATAGACGTTGGCGACCAGCCAGATCAGCCATCGCAGAAAGCGGCGATGCTCCGCCGTGTCTCGTGAAGGTGCGAGTTCGGGATGCTGCTCGGCGAGCCAAAGGGCGATGGCGGCGCTTTCCGTCAGGATGTCTCCATCCTCCAGAACCAGCACCGGCACCTGCCGCAGCGGGTTGACGCGGGCGAGCCGCTCCTGCGCCTCGCCCGGCCGGTCGAAACCCTCCACATCGACGAATTCATAAGACTGCCCCACCAGAGCCAGCATGGCTTCGGTGATCGCCGAGCCCCATCCGCGAACGCCGTAGAGCTTCATCATCGGTCTCGTCACCCCCCGACCTGGAAATGCGCCGGACCGGATCGAGGCGCAGGCTGGCGCGCCCTCGACCCGGCTATCGCACCCCGAAAGGTCGGTCGGTTCCTAAACCTCGTCCGCGTCTTCCGTGGAGTCCAGCATCTTGTCCAGCTCGTCCGCGATCAGATCGAGCTGTTCGCGGGTGGCGTTCAATTCCAGCGTCGCGCCGCTGTCGTCTTCGATATGCAACCGGGCGGACTGGCCGTCCTTGCCTGCCACGATGCGGAACTGAGCCAGATTCTGTGTCGGGTTCGCCATGAATGCCTCTCCTGATGGAAAGGCGGAACGCGCAACATCGCTCATGGCTCCGGCGCTTCGCTGCGCCCGATGCCGTCCTGGCAAACGATCGAGCCGCCGCGAGCTTCGGCCCTGGATCGGACGGGGCGCTGGCTGGAATTGCGCGCTCGCGCGGGCTCTGTCCCGCCATGCAGGGCGCATGTGGCGGATGCTCTTGGCCGCGCGCAGTCGCCCTGTGAGACGCTGAGACAAGTCTGCGATGTATCAGGCCGATCCGCTTTCCGCCACAATAAGGCGGGGTGAAGACCGGGAGGGCTTGGAAGCCGCGCCGAACAGGCGCGCGGCTCGGCGTGTCCGGACGATCCACCATCCCAAGCATGGAAAACCGCCGGCATTCAGGGATCGCGAGTGGCCAGTAGCATATCACGGACTGGCCGGGGGCCACGGTCCCGCACGCGAGACGTGCAAGCGGACGCGGCTGGGCTGCGCATTCAGGCGGGCGTCGCAGCGGGCTCGCTGACGGCTCGGGCGCGCGGGCGTTTTCGCTCGCCCCGGCTCTGAAGGCTGGCCCTGCCATGACCATCGCTCCCGCCATCCAAGCCGCACCCAGCGCCGGCCCGCGCTGGACGCTGCGCTTGCGCTTCGCGCTCGTGGCCCTGACCGTTCTGGTGCTCGCCCAGCTCCTGTCGGGGGTTCTCACCGTATCGGCCATTCGCAAGACCGCCTTCGAAGGAACGGTCACGGCGGTGCGCATCGTCGGGCATGACTGGTCCTTCCGCATCCAGAATTCGCTGCGCTTCGGCAAGCCCATCACCCAGATGTTCGGGCTGCCGGAAATGCTGGCCGGCATCCGTTCCGACCTGCCCTTCCTGTCCGCTGCTCTGGTGACCCTACCCGATGGCGCGATGGTGGAAAGCAATCCGCCGGACGGCCTGCCCGCCGGCCTCGGCCCGCTCGTCGCCGAAAAGCTCACGTCTTCCGTAGCAAAAGGGCTGACACCGGCGAAGATCGGCGACACGCATGTCTTCGTCCTCCCCGTTTCGGGGGCCGGCAACCGCTTGGCGGGGGCGCTGGTGATGCTGGTGCCGGAGGCCGCGATCGCACAGGCGACTGCCCGGCCGGTGAGCGATGCCGTGACCTCGCTGATCGTGGCGAGTGCTGCGGGCGCGCTTGCGCTGTTTCTGGCGGCGAGCGTTCTGCCCATCGGCGTGGACGGCACGATCAGCCGCTGGAAGCTGCTCCTTGTGCCGGCGCTGGTTCTCGTTCTGGCGCAAGGCGGCGCGTCCTGGCACAATATCGTCACCTTCCGCGACGCCTATGTGTGGGCGGCGACGCAGAATGTGCAGCGCTCGGTGGATCGTCTGGGCACGGACCTGCAGCGCCTCGTGGACAAGGGCGTTCGGCTGGACCGCCTGTCCGATTATGCCGCGCCCTTCGGGCGCATGGCCGCCGACATCCCTGAACTCGCCTCCGTCCAGCTTGTGGACGGCACGGGCCGCGCCATCGCCACCCTCGACGCCACGCGCGAGGCGACCAGCAGCCGCCCGGCCATCGCCTATGAGATCGTGACGCCGGGCGACGCCCGCCCCGCCGCGCGCCTCAGCGCCAGCTTGTCCGACACCGCGATCGGGGAGGGCGTGCGCCACCGCGCGCTCGATGCCGGCACGGTGCTTCTGACCTCGGCCCTGTTCGGCTTCGAGCTTCTCGTCTTATTCGGCATCCTGATGCGCCGGCTCGCCGCGCGCGCCGAGGAAACGGGCGCGGTCGACCGCGACGGGCATCATCTCCTCGCCCGCCCGGCCTCGTTCCTCCTGGTCTTCGGCTGGGCGCTGCCCCTCTCCTTCGTGCCGCTCCAGATGGGCGCGCTCGCCGCCGAGCCGCTGTTCGGCCTGTCGCGCGCGGTGACGCTCGCCCTGCCGATCTCGGCCGAAATGGGCTGCGCGCTCGTCACGGCGCTGATCGCGGGCGTGCTGACCGATCGGCGCGGCTGGCATATTCCCTTCGTGCTCGGCGGCCTCGTCTGCGCGGCAGGCGCGCTGGCGGGAACGCTCGCCACCGGCCCCCTATCCTATATCGGCGCGCGCGCCGTGGTGGGCCTCGGATACGGCCTCGCCTGGATGGGCATTCAGGGCTATGTCTTCTCCTGGTCCAGCCCGCGCACCCGCACCCAGGCCATCGCCAATCTCGTCGCCGGCATCTTTGCGGGCCAGATCTGCGGCAATGTGACGGGGGCGATGCTCGCCGATCAGATCGGCTTTTCCTCGGTCTTCACCGTCGCGGCGCTTCTAGGTCTTGCGCCCGTGCTCTTCGCGTTTGCCTTCATGCGCGCCTATTTCGGCCGCCCGGCCACCAGCCCGAGCGCGCCGGCCGCCGCGCCCGTGCCTGTGCCCCTCGCGCCGGACGGGGGCTCGGCGCTGGGCGGGCTCCTGACGGATCGCAACTTCCTCGCGCTGCTGCTGCTCAGCGTCGTGCCCTTCTCGGTCGCCCAAGTCGGACTCCTCTACTACACGCTGCCGGTCTACCTCTCGCAGCAGGGGATCGAGCAGGGCAATATCGGCCGCATCATGATGATCTACGGCCTGTCGGTCATCTATATCGCGCCGCTTCTCGGCCGCTGGGTGGACCGGCACGTGCGCAAGAAGCCCTTCATCGTCATGGGCGGGTTGCTCGGCGGTCTCGGCCTCGCCTTCACCTATCTCGACATCGGCCTCTTCGCGCTGGTCGCCTCGGTGTTCCTCTTAGGGCTGGCGAGCAGCCTAGGCGGCCCCGCGCAATCGAGCTTCGCCTTGCATCTGCCGAGCGTCCAGCGTCTCGGCACGGGCCGCGCCATGGGCATCCAGCGAGCCGCCGACAAGCTCGGCCAGATGATCGGCCCGCTCGCGGTCAGTGCGCTGTTCACGTTTCTCGGCACACGCGACGGGCTCGCCGTCACCGGCCTCTACTATCTCGGCTCGACGCTTCTGTTTTTCCTAATCGCGCGCGACCATGCGAGCCCCGCTCGAAAGGGCGCTGGCTGATATGGCCGACATGCGAACCCACCCGACGCTCGGCATCGAGCTGGAAATACCGGTCGTGGATCTCGGCTCCGGCGCGAGCTTCGACGCGCGCGAGCTGTTTCCCCGGCTCTACGAGGCGCGTCGCCGGCGGGGCGAGGCGGTGACGCCGGTTCTGGCCTCGGGCAGCCTGATCGGCGTCGCGGGGCCATTGGTCGTGTCCTCGGTGGACAACGGGTTCAACAATCTGGAAAGCGCCATCGGCATTGTCGGGGGGCCGGATCGGCCGGGCTCGAACCTCAACGATCTGGCGTGTCTCGTCCAGCGCGAGCTGAGCGAACTCGCAGCCACCCTCGGTGAACTCGGCGCGGGCATCGCCAACCTCTCCGAGCATCCATCGACGCCGATCAGCGAAAGCTTCTACCGCGCCATGCGCGCGCCCAAGCCGATCTACGATTACTGGCGCGGGGCGCGCGGCTGGCGGCACGAGGTCGGCATGGACGCCAAAGCCCAGAACGGGCCGACCACGGGCGTCGAGGCCGCCCACGCGGTGGAGGCGCTGAATCTGGCGCTTCTGGCCGCGCCCGCCCTGATCGCGATCTTCGCCAACAGCCCGTTCGAGGCGGGCGAGCCGACCGGCTTCAAGGAAAACCGGCTGCAGATCTGGACGCGCATGTTCGCCGAGCCCAACTTCGCCGGCGACCGCACGACCCATCGCCCGCCCGTGCGGCCCTTCGAGGATTTGGCGCATTATGTTCGCTGGATGTTCGAGGGCAACCGCGCCATGCAGGCGCTGCCGCTGAGCAACAATTCCTACAAGGGCTTTGGCGAACTCGCCCGCATGGACGGCGATCCCGCGCTTCTGACCTTCCTGCGCGCGCCCTCCTGGGCGGGACGCCGGCTTCGCGACGGCGCGGTGGTGGAGGTCACGCCCAGCCTTCGCGATCTGGAAAGCCTTCAGTTCTCGCAGTTCCTCGACGCGCGCATCCGCTTCCGCTTCGACACGGAGCCGGGCGTGGACGCCTTCTTCGAGGCGCTGGACGCCGGGCGCATGGAAGAGCTGTTCGCGGATCATTGCCAATCCCTCTATATCGAAGGCCGGGCGGCGGGCGCGAACTTCCCCGACGCCGAGCTGTGCGACCACGACGATCCGCTCGTGCCGGCCTCGGTGGTGATGGCTCCTTCGGCGCTCCAGAAAGGGCTGCAAGCCAATCCCGGCAGCCTGCGCCGCCTGTCCGATCTCCTGCCCTGGCGCGATCTGCGCCTCGCGCGGGAGGAGGCGATCCGCCACGGCCTGTCCGGGCGCGCCGGCCCCCTGTCGCTCGCGCGGTTTGCGCGGGCCGTTCTGGAGGAAGCGGAGGCGGGGCTTGCCCCCAGCGAGCGCTGGATGCTGGCCTATGTCAGGCATGTGCTGGACACCGGCCGCAACGGGGCCGACCGCGCCATCGACGCCTTCGAGCGCGGAACGGGGCATCGCGCCGCGCGCCTCGATGATCTCGTCCAGGCGCGCACGATGCGCCTCGTGCCGCCCGTGCCCTTTCCCCAGCGCGACCGGGCGCCGGAGAGCGCCGGGCTTGCCAGGAGCGCCTGACGAAAAGGCCCGGTCAGTCGCCCCCGAGAGGTCTTATCGGGCGCTCTAGGGCGTGCGTTGCGCGAGGTCCGTGCCGAAGATCTCGTCGCTCGCCAAGAGAATATCGACGGACGGATCGTAGCCGATCTCGCCGGCGGTGCGCAGATTGAGCGCGATCTTGGCGGGCGCCTGCCAGACCTGCGGCAGGTCGCGGGGTTTGGCGCCGTTAAAGATGCGGGCGATCGTCTCGGCGTGGAAGCGGCCGACATACAGAAAGTCGGACTGCGCGACGCTCATCAGCGCGCCGAGCTTGACCTCCGACTCGCCCGCCATGGAGAAGGTTGGAAGGTCCCGGTCGATCAGCGGCGCGAGGCTCTTGGGCAGGCTCGCCTCGGTCAGGCCGCGATGCACGGTGAGATAGACCGCGTCCGCCTTGGCCGCGATCTCGCCGTAGCAGGCCTCGACCTTCGCCTCGGCCTCGGCCTGCGGGACGTTGTTGAAGGGCGCGAAGCACGGCACGATCTCGAAGCCGCGCTCGCGCGCGATGCGCTCGATATCGTCCACGGCGGCGAAGGTGCGCCCTTCCGGGCTGTTCTCGTAGACGAGGCCGAGCTTCTTGAAGTGGAAGATGTCGTCGAACAGCTCCACCTGCCGGGCGTAGCGCTGCGGCTCCACCTTGGCGTTCAGATGGTCGTGGCCTGAATCCGTCTCGCTCTTGATGATCTTGGAGCCGATCGGGTCGCTGGTGGAGGCGACCACCACGGGCGTCGAGATCGCGTCCGTCGAGAGGTCCTGCCCCGCCCAGGTGCCGAGCGCCAGCATGAGGTCGATGTCGCCGCGCGTCGTCAGCCGGTCCAGAAGCTCGGCCTTCACGAGCGGGCGCTTCTCCTTGTCGAAATTGCCCGCCGCGAAATAGGCGTCGGCGGGAAACTCCACATAGTCGCTCACCGCATGCGCCGAGAGCCAGCGCCAGAAGCCACCGGGCTCGGGATTGTTGCCGACGGGCAGTTCGGTCGGCTTGATCCAGCCGATCGCCATAAGGCCGCGCACCGTGGATTTGAGGATCGTCTCGTAATCCTTGTACTGGCCGCCCTCGTAATAGCCGATGCGCCATTTCGTGCCGTCCGGCTTGAGGCGAGGCTCGGACGGGAACACGCGCGCCTGCGCGGGCGCTGAGTCCGGCGCGGGCGTCTGGGCCTCAGCCGCGACACTCGTCAGAAGAGCGAGGCCGAGCCAGATGGCCGTGAGGCGAAGCGAGCGGATCATGACGACCTCTTGGACGGCTGGTGGAAGCGAAGGGCGACGAGCGTGATGTCGTCGGATTGCGGCGTGCCGCCGGCATGGGCCTGCACGTCGGCCATGATCCGCTGCACCAGCATTTCGGTCGGCAGAAACGGGTCCTGCGCTTCCAAAAGCTGAAGGAGGCGCTCGTCCTCGTACAGCTCGTCGCGCGCGTTCATCGCCTCGGTCACGCCATCCGTGTAGAGAACCAGCGTCTCGCCGGGGTTGAGATGCGTGGCGAGCGGCTCGTAGTGCATGCCCTCGACCACGCCCAGCGCCGGCCCGCTGATCGGGCGAAGGCACTCCACGCGCCCGCCCTCGCGGATCACGAGCGGGGGATTGTGCCCGCCATTGGCATAGCGGATCTCGCCCGTCAGGCAATCGAGAACGCCAATCAGGCTGGTGACGAAGATCGAGTTCGGATTGTCGCTCGCCAGCGTGTCGTTGACGGCGGCCATCATCTGCCAAGGATCGGGGAAGCGGTCGGCCGCCGATTTGATCAGCGTCTTGGTGATCGCCATGAACAAGGCGGCCGGCACGCCCTTGCCCGCCACATCCCCGATCGTGAAGCAGAGATGGCGGTCGTCGATGAAGTAGAAATCGTAAAGATCGCCGCCGACCTCCTTGGCCGAGACGAGCGCGGCGTGAATGTCGATCTCGGAGCGGTCGGGAAAGGCGGGGAAGATCTTCGGCAGGAGGCCGAGCTGAATATCGCGCGCGACGTTCAACTCGCCCTCGATGCGCTCGCGCTCCTGCGTGACGCGCATCACGGTCTGGACGTTGCGATAAAGCGAATCTTCCATGAAGTGGAAGGCGCTGGCGAGCCGCCCGATCTCGTCCCGCCCTTCGGGGCGTCGCTCGGTGAGAAGTTTGGGCGGGGCCTGCGTGAAGTCGGTCTGCGGCAGGGCGCGGGCCCGGTGCGTCAGCGCCACCAGGGGCCGGCTGATGCGCTGCGCCAGGAACCAGGCGAGAACAGCCGCCAGAAGACTGCCGCCGGCAAAGACGAGGCCCTGGCTCAGGATGAGGTCCTGCGCGGGCTCGGCCAGCGCGGCGGAGGAAACGATCGCGGCGACATACCAGTCGAGCGCCTTCAGCCGGAAGACCTGCGCTTCCGCGCCCTGATCCGGCCCCGCCGAGGGCAGGGGGGCAAGGCGCGAGGGCGCGTCGCCATCGGAGGCCATGGCTTTCATTTCGCTTAAGATGGCAGGCGCCATCCAGCCGTCCTCGCCGCCCTTGGGCGCGACGACCGGCCGCCCGCTGCCGTCGAACACGAAGACGAAACCGTTGCCCGCCATCTGGAGCGAGCCGAGGCTGGAGCGCAGGCGCTCCACCAGCTCGGCGCGGCGCACATCCGTTTCGCGTTGGAGATCGGCGACATCGCCGACAATGCCGATCATCCAGCCCCAGCGGGGAAAGGGCACGAAGAGCCCGTATTTCGGCTCGGTCGCCTCGCCCTTCATCGCCTTCCATGCATAGGTGAGGAAGCTGGAGCCGTAGAGTTCGCTGTCGCTCCAGGCGGTCTGCGTCACGCTTCGGCCGCGAATGTCGCGAAAGCCCGAGAGATCCCGGCCCACCATCGCGGCGTCGGGATAGACCACGGCGCGGCCCGCGCGGTCGAACACGAAACTGTATTCGCCCGCGACCGGCGAGAGGCCGGCCAGCCAGTCGAGCGCGTTAGCGCGCGCGGCCTCGTCGCTGGTTCCCGCGCGCTGCGCCTGGGCGGCCAGCGTGTCGAGCGTCGAGCGCACGGTCTGGCCGAACTGGCGGAAGGCCGCCTTGCGATCCTGAATCGTGCCGACCTTGTCCGACAGGAGTTGGAGATACTGGCTGCGAATGGCGAGTTCCGCCATCTGGAGGACATTCTCGACGGATCGCTGTTCGGCATCCACCATGGCCGAGCGCACGGCGCGCTGCGAATAGGCCATGATGCCGCCCGCCATGAGCGCCAGAATGGCGATGACGCCGACGAAGATCTTGACCCTGAGGCTGTTCACGCACCGCATCCAGAAGGGGAGACCCGTTCTTCTAGACGCAGCCGGACGAGAAAGCATTCCCGAAACGCCGGCAGAACTTGACCCTGCGTCTCACGGCGCGCGTTTTGCGGTGGGCGAGAGCGTGGGCCTACTGCCCCTGCATCCAGCGATTGAGCACGGAGCCGAGTTTGGGGACGGGTTTCGGCTGGCCGGGCTGCGGGCGATGGCGTGCGCGCAACTCGCTGGGCGAATAGCCGAACTCGCGGACGAAGGCGCGCCGGAAGCTGCGCAGATTGGGAATGCCCCAGCGCTGCGCGATCTCGTCGATCGTGCCGACCGTCTGGGCGATGTCCTCATGCGCGCCTTGCAGGCGTTGCTGCCGGATGATTGCGGCGATGTTCATCTGGCTGCCCATCAGCCGATAGAGCTGGGATCGCGACAAGGCGAATTCCCGGCAGATCGCCGCCGGGTCGAGAGCGGGGTCGCCGAGATGCTCGGTGATATACTGGCGCACCCGTAGTCCCTTGTCCTCACGCTGCGCGGGGCGGAGCGGCGGCGGGCCGCCCCCGAGGCAGCTTGCGACGAAGCCGAGGCTGGTTCTGGCGATCTGCTCGGCGCGCCGGCCCGCCAGCGGTTCGGGCAGCGCCAGCATGGATCGCAGGTGATGGCCGAGCAGAACCGCCGGCACGGAGTCCGGCGCGAAGACCCGCCCGTTCAGCGTCTCGCGCCAGGCCTTGCAGCTCTCCAGGGCGGCGAGCGGAACGAGCAGCGCCAGCCAGTCCGCCCCGAGGATTGCAACATCCATCAGGCTGGTCAGCCGCGTGATGCAGACCGCGCCGGGCTCGACCTCGAACCGTCGGCCGTTCGCCGAGCCCGTGACATGGCCCTGCTCGATGAGATTGATCAGCGCGTAATCCGTCTCGATGCGCGCGGCCATGTCGGCGTCGCGGATCAGGCGGAAATCGCTGGCCGTGACGCGCAGCGTCATGAGGTCGCCGATCGCGCGCGACTGGAACCGGCCGGTGAAGTCGTCGCGATCCTCCGGTCGCACCTCGACGCGCCCGCTGCCCGACATCACCTCCTGCCAGGCCGCGATGCGCCACTCGGCATCCCCGCTGCTCCGGTCGAGCTGCAGGCGAATGTTCGATCCCTGGGCGGCTCTTTCCGGTCTGACACCCCCCTCGGGCGGACAGAACGTCTCAAAATGCGCCTCATGCGGGTACGCACTGTCCGATGCCGCACCGGCAAGATTGACCTTCTCTGCGCCGTCATGTTTTGTCGGTGTCACAGAATGTTTCGGCACGAATGTCTCGATTCTGAAGTAAACGACAGAAAATTAAAACAAAGTCACGAATCTCTGGGAGGGATTCGGCCAAATCGCCATCAGTTGACCTTGATCTGATCTTTATGGATCAGAACAGGATATATGTCGATCTGGCATGGCGCGAATTGGCTGGACGATCAACCAGCAAAACACGCTTCCGTCTGCGGCATATTCGCATTCGATCAAGATGTCGATTTCCGTTCTGAACTGAACGCTGAGGAAACCTGGAGCGCGATAAATCAATAGGGGCGATCAATACGTGCCCTATTCAATATTCAAAATGAGAAATTCTGTTTGCGGCTTGGCCGGGTTTGTCGTGCGTCTGTCCTCCGGCCTCGGCCGGATGCGCATGCCCTATCGAACCCGCCTGCGATTGGCCCGCACATGCCGGGGGAGTGCAGCGTTTCATGCGGTTCGACGAGTTTACGACCGGTCCCTTTTCGCCTCGCGAGCGATGCGATGCCTGGCAGAGACAGCCGTTTCCCTGCGTCGCGGGATTGATGGAGATCGATCCGGCCGACGGCGCGTTCTCCTCGCGCGCGCGAACCTTCGCCTTGGGATCGCTCTTTCTCAGCGACATCCATCATTCGGCGCGGACCTGCCGCCGAACCGACGAGGCGATCGGGTCGGACGGGTTCCATCCCGTCGTCCTTTCCGTGTGCCTCAGCGGGCGCTATGGCGGGCAGACACAGGCGGGCCGTTATCGGGGCGGTCCGGGCTGTGTCCTCGTTCTGGATTTCGCATCGGCCTTCCAGCACGTGTCCACCAACAGCCACAGCGTTCTTCTCGTCTTCGAGCGAAGCGAAATCCAGCGCCATATTCCCCGGATCGACGGGCTGCACGGCCTCGTTCTGTCCCGCAAGGACGCCGAGCCTCTGGTTCGCCAAGTTGTCGGCCTGCTGCAGCAATTGCCCGGCATGAGCGACGAGGCGGGGGCGGAAGCCGGCGCGGCGCTGACGGACACGATCCTCTCCTCGCTCAACCAGACGGGTTCGCTGTCGGCGGCCGAAGACGCCCGTCTGTCCCAGCTGCGCGCCGACGCTCTCTGGATCATCCGGCAGCGCTACCGCGAGCCCGACCTCGACGTGGCGCGGGTCGCAGCGCTGGTGCGCGCCTCGCACTCGACGCTCTACCGCGCCTTCGCGGAGGAGGAGGGCATTCTCGCCCATGTCACGAACCTGCGGATCGAGCAGGCGGCGATAGCCCTGCGGGACACGAAAGACAGACGGCTGATCCGCGAGATCGCCCTGGCGGTCGGCTTCGATCAGGTGAGCAGCTTCAACCGGGCCTTCCGCAAGCGACACGATTGCACGCCGCGCGACTGGCGCGAACAGTTCCGCCGATCCGCGCCCGCCAGCCCCTACCCGTCGGTCTCGGACGAGCCGCAGCTCCGACGCGCCTGACGCCCCGTTCGCGCACGCACAGGTATGGGTCGAACCACGGGCGCGGACAGACCAGTCAAGACGGCCTCACGCAGACGATAGCCTGACGTTTTTCCGACGCCGACACGGCTCGCAGACGAGGATACGCATGTCCGACAAGATCTACTACATGCCCTATGATCCCAGCCATCCCAGTTTCATCTGCGCCCAGTTCGAGTACGGGACGGCCGGTGGCGCGGACATGAATAAGCTCATGAAGGACGTCGATCACGAGGCGTCGAAGGGCAATATCGCCATTCCCGTCTGGTATCAGCCCGGTCGGCGCAACGCCTTCGTGATGTCGCTGGATCGGGAGAGCGTCTACATTCGGGGCCACGGGATGGCCGGCTTCCGGTCCATCGAGGGCGGCCGGGGAGGAGAGCGGATCGACTATGTCACGATGGTGGACCGGCTCATCGAAAGCGGTCTTCCGAAATCCTTCTCCGGAAAGATCAAGCTCTTCAACTGCCACAGCGCGGAGTCGGGTTTGGTGGGGTCCGACCCCGAATGCGTCGGGCATCCGTTCGCGCGCCTCGTCGCCGACGAGATGTACAAGCGGGGATACAGGGCCTGCAGCTTCTACGGCTATGTCGGCCGGATCGACTCCTTCGTCAAGGACGGCTCCGGCGGCAAGCACCACTATGTCCGCGATATCGTCAACGGCAAGATGGAAGAGATCGGGCGCGTGAGCCAGGGGCGTATCCAGTTCAAGCCCAACCCGATTCCGGTTTACAGCCCCGTTGCCTTGCTGGCGCCGAAGAAGCCTGGCGGCTTCCTCGCGCGCTTCCGGTAACTGTGAGGACCCGCTCGCAGACCTGAGAACCCGTTCGCAAACGCGGCCGGGTCGGCCTCGCAGGCCACCCCGCGCGAGCTTTCGCCCGGGGCCCCCATGGCCGAGGGGTTGGCCTGAGCCGCTTGCCCGCAGCGGGGAAGCCTCGATGGTGCCAGGACGCCCGCGCCCCGGCAAAACGCGACATATGACGCGGCGGCCCCTTGCGCGGGGGGCATTGGGATGGTTTGAGGCGGCTTCCTCCTCGCATCGACCTGGAATTCCCTGATGATCCGCCTTGAAAACATCGGCAAGCAGAACGGCAAGCAGATTGTCTTCATCGAGGCGTCGGCGGCGCTCCAGCGCGGCGAGAAGATCGGTCTCGTCGGCCCCAACGGCGCGGGCAAGACCACGCTGTTTCGCATGATCACCGGCCAGGAACTGCCCGACGAGGGGCAGGTCTCGGTGGATCGCGGCGTGACCATCGGCTATTTCAGCCAGGATGTCGGCGACATGACGGGCCGCATCGCAGTGGTCGAGGTCATGGACGGCGTCGGGCCGGTCAGCACGCTGGCCGCCGAGATGGCCGAGCTGGAAGCGGCTATGGCTGACCCCGATCGCGCCGACGAGATGGACGAGATCGTCACCCGCTACGGCGAAGTGCAGGGGCGCTACGACGAGCTGGACGGCTATGCGCTGGACGGGCGCGCCCGCGAGGTGCTGGATGGTCTGGGTTTCAGCCAGTCGATGATGGACGGCGATGTCGGCGCGCTGTCGGGCGGCTGGAAGATGCGCGTGGCGCTGGCAAAAATTCTTCTCATGCGCCCCGACATCATGCTTCTCGACGAGCCCTCGAACCATCTCGACATCGAAAGCCTGATCTGGCTGGAGAGCTTTCTCAAGGGCTTCGACGGTGCGGTCCTGATGACCTCGCACGACCGCGAGTTCATGAACCGTATCGTCACCAAGATCATCGAGATCGACGGCGGGGCGCTCACCTCCTATTCCGGCGACTACGAGTTCTATCGCGGGCAGCGCGCCATCGCCGAGGTTCAGCAGCAGGCGCAGTTCGAGCGCCAGCAGGCGATGCTGGCCAAGGAAGTCGCCTTCATCGAGCGCTTCAAGGCGCGCGCCAGCCACGCCGCGCAGGTGCAGAGCCGCGTCAAGAAACTCGACAAGATCGAGCGCGTCGAGCCGCCCAAGCGTCAGCAGACCGTGCGCTTCGAATTTCAGCCCGCACCCCGCTCGGGCGAGGACGTCGCCACCGTCAAGGGCGTTCACAAGCGCTATGGCGAGCGTACCATCTACGAGGGTTTCGACTTCCAGGTCCGCCGGCGCGAGCGCTGGTGCATCATGGGCGTGAACGGGGCGGGCAAATCGACGCTTTTGAAGATCATTGCCGGCGCTTCGGAGCCCGATGCCGGGACGGTCTCGCGCGGCCCGAGCGTCAAGATGGGCTATTTCGCGCAGCACTCGATGGAAGTGCTCGACGGCGAGCGCTCGGTTCTGCAATCGCTGGAAGACAACTTCCCGCAGGCGGGCCAAGCCCCCTTGCGCGCGCTCGCCGGCTGCTTCGGCTTCACGGGCGACGATGTGGAGAAGAAGTGCCGCGTCCTGTCGGGCGGCGAGAAGGCGCGGCTGGTCATGGCCCAGATGCTGTTCGACCCACCGAACTTCCTCGTGCTCGACGAGCCGACCAACCATCTGGACATCGCCACCAAGCAGATGCTGGTAGAGGCGCTTCAACGCTATGAGGGCGCGATGCTGTTCGTCAGCCACGACCGCCACTTCCTGGCGGCGCTCTCCAACCGCGTGCTGGAGCTGACGCCCGAAGGCCCGCATCTCTATGGCGGCGGCTATTCCGAATATGTCGAGCGCACCGGCCAGGAAGCGCCGGGCCTGCGGAGCTGAGGATTCAGGTTACGACAGAGGCCCAGATCTTCGGGCCTCTGCCGTGCGCAGCAGGGCGCTCCGTTCGGCTTGCCGCGCCACCTACAGGTGATCGCGCGCGATGCGCTCGTCCCAGACCCGCCGGTGCACTTCGACGCCGTTCTCGAAGGCGACGTGCTCGCCGGTGAGATGAAACGTGTCGCGATCGGCGGTCGGCCCAATGCGGTTAGGCCAATGCGGCCGTCACGCTTTCGACCCTCGGTAGCGACCCGCCGGCCTGATAAGGCACGCCCGTGCCCGACAGCGCGCCCTCGCGCTCGGCCACAAGCCGGCGCTTGGCATCGCCTTGCCTTTGCGTGATGAGGCGGCCCAATTCGCCGGTTTCCATCAGCTCGCCACGGTGCAGCCCCATGAGCCGGTCGGCGACCCGCGCCACGACGGCGACATCATAGGTGACGCAGAGCGCAGCCGTGCGGTCGCGCAGAGAAGCCGCGAGTTCGGGACGGTGGAGGCGATCGCGCGCGAGCCGAACTGGCCATTCATCCGATCCGCCGTAAAGAGGCTGTGGGTCTGACCGGCGGCATAGCGGGCGGCGCCGGTCGGGTGTCGTGACCCGCCGCGCCACGCTGCGCCGCTGCGCGACTGGCGACGATCGGCGCACCGCCCGGGAGCTCCCGGTGACCATCTGGCACGTCGCTTTCGCTTGACCGAGCGCCGTGCTCCGTCCCATCACTCGCCGCAGGACCGATGGGGCCTTCAGTGGATGGAGCGCTCGCGGATCGCAGGATAGGGATTGCCGGATGGCACGCAAGAACCGGGATACGGACTGGATCGCCGACGAGGCCGTGGAGGAGGCGCCAGCGGAGCCCTGCTGGCTCTGCGGACGCCCGCTCGGGAAGACCGTCGATCGCTTTCACCCGATCCCCAAGAGCCGGGGCGGGCGTGACACGGTGCCCGTCCATCCGATCTGCCGGGAAACCATCGACGCTAATTTCTCGGCCAGCGAACTCGTCCGCCACGCGGAAATGGGCATCGCGCTGACGAACAACGAGGCGGTCGCGCGCTTCGTCAAATGGGTCGCCAACAAGCCCGCCGACTTTCATTCCGCGACCAAGGGCGGCCGCTAGACGCCTTGAACGCTATGCGGGAAGCGTCAGGCCCGGCCCGCCACCGTCCGCCGGTTGTCTTGGAACCTGTCGCGCTTCGTCCCGCATGTGATCCTGGACTGATCGCCGGCCCGATGCCGGATCAGGGATTGCCGCTCATGGCGCAGAGGAGTTCGAACATCATCGTCGCGCCGGTCAGCGCCGTCAGCCCGGTGGGGTCGAGCGGCGGCGAGACCTCGACCAGATCGGCGCCCACGATGTCGAGCCCGGCGAGGCGGCGAACCATGGCTTGCGCTTCGCGGGTCGTGAAGCCGCCGATTTCCGGCGTACCGGTGCCCGGCGCGAAGGACGGATCGATCCCGTCGATGTCGAACGAGACATAGGTTGGGCGATCACCCACGAGATGGCGCGCCTCGTCTATCACGGAGGCGACGCCGCGTTCGGCGAATTCCTCGATGAAGACGATGCGGATGCCGGCCTCACGGGCATAGTCGAAATTCGCCGCCGAGGAGATCGCGCCGCGAATGCCGATCTGGATCGAACGTTTGGGGTCGATCAAGCCTTCCTCGATCGCCCGCCGGAAGGGCGTCGCGTGGTTGTAGCGCTGGCCGAAGAAGTCGTCGAACGTGTCGGAATGCGCGTCGAAATGGATGAGGCCGACCGGCTCGCCCCGGTGAAGGCCGCGCAGGATCGGGAGCGTGATCGAATGATCGCCCCCGGCGGTGAGCGGCCGCGCGCCCGCATCCGCGATCTCGCGGAAGAAGGCTTCGATCGAGGCGAAGCTCGCCATGAGATCGAGCGGGTTGACCGGCGCGTCACCGCAATCGGCAATGCGTAAGGCATCGAAGGGTGAGAGGCCGGTGACGTGATGCACGGCCCGCACGAGGCTCGACTGATTGCGGATTTCGCGCGGCCCGTGGCGCGCACCCGTCCGGTTCGTCGCGCCGCCGTCGAAGGGCACGCCGACCAGCGCGATGTCCACCTCGTCCGGCCGGGCCTGCGGCAGTCGCATGAAGGTCGCCGAACCCGCAAAGCGCGGCACGATGCCGGAATCGAGTGGCTTGAAACGCGTCTGTTCGGCTGGCGTCATCGCGGAACCCATCCTTGTCCTCGTCGCTCGTCCGGCCCGAAACGGGGCGGTTCGCTCCCATCCCGAGTGAGAGATATGACCTTTGTCGGGAAGAGCGTGCGGGGATGCAAGGCTTTGGCGAGAGGGCGGTCGGGAAGATCGGGCCGAAGACGGGTGCTGGGTGAAGGGTGCCAAGACCCAATAGCCCCAAGACGGCGCGACGGCTTAGCGCGTGCGCCCCGTAACCGCTGCGCAGCCGAAGGACCGCGCAGCGCAGACGGCTCGATCGTCGCGAACGAGTTCGCGTCTGCGTCCGGCGCAGAGCCGCGCATTAGGTTCCATAACGCGTCTTACGAGACATCTAAAAGCCGCGTCTGCGCCCCGATCATCCGGCGGTTCCCTGCCTCGCGCAGGCGATGCGGCCGCCTGTCGCATTCGCAAACCCATTTCGGAAGTTTCGAATCGAAACGGCTTGATCGAATATTAATCACAGCATGTGAAGCATATTGACGCCTTTTCTGCCACCCTGAAAATTAAGTCGACCGAAGTTTCATGAGGATCGCCAAAAAATGCGCATGACGATGAAGTTGAAGCTTGGCGTCAGCTTTGCAGCCATCTTGGCCTTGACTGCGGCTGTCGGCTATATCGGCGTGCAAAGCTTGAGCGACAGCAACGGAACGTTCAAACGTTTCGTGGAGGCGCCGTTTGCGTTGAACAGCCAGACCGGCGATATGGCCAAGGCCTTGTCCGATATTCGTCGCTCCGTGCTTCTGACCTTGGCGACCGACGACGAGACATCCGCCAATCAGGCCAAGAGAGATTATCAAAGCGCCTGGCAGGCCATCGATCGAAACATGGATGCGGCGTTCTCCATCATGGATGAAGCGGGACGCCGGGAGTTCGCCGATCTGCGCCCCTCTCTCGACGCGCTGCGGCAAATCTCAGACGAAACCATCGCCACCGGCCTGAAATACGATGCCGGAGGCGCCAAGACCGTTTTCCGGTCCACCAACGAGTCCGTCGAGGCCTTGAAGGCGCGCCTGACAGCGCTCGGGCAGAGCAGCGGCCGCTCCGGCTCGGCGGACTGGCAGATCACCGCTCAGACCATCTTCGGCCTCATGGATCGCGCGCGTTTGGACACGGTCGGTGCCCTGTTGCTCGACAAGCAAACCGAGCTCGACAACCTGAGCGCGGATCTCGACAAGACCAACGGCCAGCTTGCGCAGGCTTGGGCGAAGCTCGAAACCCTGCTGGGGTCTGCGTCATCGGCCGAGGTCGCGGGTTTGCGCAACGGCTGGAATACGGCCTTCGCGGATTTTCGCGCCCAGGCCGATATCGGGCTCCAGAATCTCGGAGCCAAGATGGCGGACCTGATCGCCGACAAACTCGTTCCCGGCACCGAAGCGGCCGCCGCGCGGATCGACGCCCTGGACACACGGGGCGATCAGATGACGCAGGCGTTCCTGACGGATTCCGATACGAGCTATAGATCGACGCGCAATCTTCTCATCCTGATCGTCGGCGCGGCCGTCCTGGCCGGTACGGCTGCCGCGGTGTGGATGGCCCTGTCCGTGTCGCGGGGCCTGTCGCGGTCCATCCATGTGGCGAGGACGATCGGCTCCGGCGACCTGTCCCAGCCGATCGCCGTGAAGGGAAATGACGAGATCGCCGATCTTCAGCGCGCCATGAGCGACATGCGCGACAAGCTTCTCGACATTGCCGGCTCCGTGTCCGCATCCACGACGCAGGTTCAGCAAGGCTCGTCTCTCGCGGCGGCCACCGCCGAGCAGCTCTCGTCCGGCTCGTCGGAGCAGGCGGCGGCCTC
The DNA here is from genome assembly GCF_001463925.1 of Aureimonas sp. N4. Classification (NCBI taxonomy): domain Bacteria; kingdom Pseudomonadati; phylum Pseudomonadota; class Alphaproteobacteria; order Hyphomicrobiales; family Aurantimonadaceae; genus Aureimonas; species Aureimonas sp. N4. The sequence continues at coordinate 79,148 of NZ_BBWS01000054.1, forward strand.
CGAGCAAGCCTCGGCGGCCGTCGAGCAGATGTCGTCCAACATCCGGCAGAACGCCGAGAACGCCTCGCAGACCGAAAAGATCGCGGCGCAGGCCGCGACCAGCGCCGAACGCAGCGGCGAAGCGGTCGCCAAATCCGTCGAGGCCATGCGCACCATCGCCGCGCAGATCACGGTGGTTCAGGAAATCGCGCGTCAGACCGACCTTCTGGCGTTGAACGCAGCCATCGAGGCGGCGCGCGCCGGCCAGCATGGCAAGGGCTTTGCGGTGGTCGCCTCGGAAGTGCGCAAGCTGGCGGAGCGCTCCCAGCAGGCGGCGGGCGAGATCAGCCATCTTTCGGGCGACACGCTCGCCGTCGCCGACGAAGCGGGCCGGATGCTCGACACGCTGGTTCCCGACATCAGACGCACCTCGGAGCTGGTGGCGGAGATTTCGGCCGCCTGCCGCGAGCAGTCGATCGGTATCCAGCAGATCAACCAGTCCATCGTCCAGCTCGATCAGGTCACGCAGTCGAATGCCGGCGCGGCCAACGAGATGGCGGCGACCGCCAGCCAATTGTCGACGGAAGCCTATCGCCTGAGCGAGCGCACCAGCTTCTTCAAGACCGGCGCGGCCCTCACCCCTGCCCCCACGGCACCCTCGGCCCCTGCCCCCCGGAAGCCGGATCGCCAGCAGGCCGTGCGTGCCTTGCAGGAGCGGGTGAGCGAGTTCGGACACCAGCACGCGGCCAAGGCCGCCGCCGCATCGCCGGCGAAGAAGCCGGGGATGAGCCTCGATCTGGATGACGCGTTCGATCGGATGAGCGCGTAAGGCGGCCATCGGCCAAAGGCGTGGAGGGGGGCGGAGGCTCCGATGACCCCGCCTCCGGCCGCCGAGCCCATGCTTGGACACGCCGGCAGTCGAGGAAGCGGACGGTTACGCGGGCGTCCCGTCGCAAAAGCCGGCAGAGCAATACGGCGGAGCCTCACGCACCCGCACGTCCCGGCCGGTCTGAAGGCTCGTTCGTCCCGCCCGCGAAAAGCGCCGTGGGCCGAGCGATTACAACTGGCGCGCCACCGACGAGCGCCAGACGAGTGGGGCCTCGAATACCCGATCCGCCGGCTCGTCCACAATGCCGCCCGCGACGATGCGCACCATCCATTGGCTGATGTCGGATACGGGCTGCGCGAAGGTGGTGAGATCGTAGGAGGCCCAGCCCGCCTGCTCGATATCGTCGAACCCAATCACGCCGACCTCCCCCGGCACGCTGCGGCCGAAGCGATGGCGCGCGGCGTCCAGAACGCCGCAGGCCAGAAGATCGGTCACGGCAAAGACGGCATCGGGCGGATCGTCGGAGGCGAACAGCTCGGTTCCCCCCTGAAGGCCGCTTTCATAGGCCGTGGCCCCGCCCTCCCAGACGGCGACCTGCCGGCCCGCCTCGCGCGCGGTGGCGAGGAAACAGTCCCGCCGAGCGGTGAGGCTGGGGGTTCCGATCCCGGAGGTGACGAGGGCGAGGCGCCGATAGCCCGCGCGTAGAAACAGGTTGGCGGCGGTGCGGGCGGCGCGCGCATTGTCCACCGAGAGATTGACCGTACCGGGCAAGTGGTCGTCGCGATTGAGAAGGATCAGACGCTGGCCGCTGTCGAGGCAGCTCTGCGCGATCGAGCGATAGGGCGTGCCCGACAGAACCAGGGTCGCGTCGGCGCGGTAGTTGAGCGTCTGGCGCAGTGCCTCGTCCACCCGCCCGGAGGCGCGCCCCGCGTTCAGCACCATGACGACCTTGCCGGCCTCCTGCAGGACGCGCGACAGGGTTTCGATCAGGCTCGACAGATAGGGCGTGTGGATGTCGGCGACGACCAGGCAGACGATCCCCGTCTGCTGGCGCATCAGCCCGCGCGCCAGATGGTTGACATGGTAGCCGAGCTCGGCTGCGGCGGCCTCGACCTTGGCGCGCGTGTCGGGCGAGATGCTGGCGCCCGGCGTGAAGGCGCGCGACACCGCCGAGCGCGAGACGCCCGCCAGCCGCGCCACTTCCTGCGCGCTCGCAAAGGCGACCGGACGCGCCGCCTCCTCGTATCCCTTGTGTTTCGTCATCGCTCTGTCTGCAAGGCCGTGCAACGTCGACAGGGGCGACGATGGCAGAACTCGAAAAGGTTGACAACCAGGATCGAAACGTCGAGCTTGCACAGGAGTGCAAAGTACCAACGATGCTGGGAGGCTCGACAATGCGCACCAAACTTCTCATCGCCGCCATGCTCGTGGGAGCGGCGTCCGCTCCCCTTCCCGCTCAGGCAGCCGGAACGCTGAACCTGATCTGCGCCGCCGACGTGAAATGGTGCGAGCTGATGGAGCGCCTGTTTGAGGCCGATCACGACATCGACGTCAACATGGTGCGCATGAGTTCGGGCGAGGCCTATGCCCGGCTTCGCGCCGAAGCGCGCAATCCCAAGACCGATCTCTGGTGGGCGGGCACGGGCGACCCGCATCTTCAGGCCGCCGACGACAAGCTGACGGCGGAGTATAAATCCCCCATGCTGGAGCAGCTTCAGCCCTGGGCGCAGAAACAGGCCGAAGTGTCGGGCTATCGCACGGTCGGCATCTATTCCGGCGCGCTCGGCTGGGGCTACAACACCGAGATCCTCGCCAAGAAGGGGCTGGACGCCCCGGCCTGCTGGAAGGACCTGACGGACGCGAAATACAAGGGCGAAATCCAGATCGCCAATCCAAACTCCTCGGGCACCGCCTATACCGCGCTCGCGACGCTGGTGCAGCTGATGGGCGAGGATGAAGCCTTCGCCTATCAGAAGGCGCTCAACGCCAATGTCACGCAATATACCAAGTCCGGCTCGGCCCCGGTCAAGGCGGCGGCGCGCGGTGAGACCGGCATCGGCATCGTCTTTATGCATGACGCGGTGGCGATGACCAAGCAGGGCTTCCCGGTCAAAACCGTCGCCCCGTGCGAGGGCACGGGCTTCGAGGTCGGCTCCATGTCGATCGTCAAGGGCGCCAAAAATCTCGAGAACGCCAAGATCTTCTACGACTGGGCGCTTTCGGCCGAGGTCCAGTCCAAGGCCGCCGAGGCCGACAGTTTCCAGCTGCCCTCCAACAAGAGCGCCACCGTGCCGCCCGAAGCGCCCAAGCTCGGCGAGATCAAGCTGATCGACTACGACTTCGCCAAATACGGCAATGCCGAGACCCGCAAGGCGCTTCTGGAGCGCTGGGACCGCGAGATCGGCGCCTCCGCCAACTGATCCGACGTCGGCGGGCGCTGGATGAGCGCCCGCCTGTCTCAGTCAACGGGAGGACTTGCCGATGGATTCGCGTGTTCGCCGGCTCGACGGCGCGCTGCTGCTCGCCCTCGTCGCCTTCGCGCTCCTGCCCTGGTACGGGCTGGAGGGCGGCATCTGGAACGGGGGCTGGGTCGCCTCCTGGCTGCTCGCGCGCGAAGCCGCGCCCGCTCTGGTGCAGATCGGAGTGCGCTCCGCGCTCTGGCTCGTGCCTTTGGCGCTTGCCATCGCGGCTGCGCTCGCCCTGCGCTTCACGCCGCCAGGAGAGCGGCGCGGGCGGTGGCTGGCCGCTGTCGGCGGCATCGGCCTCGCCTGTCTCGTCGCGGAAGGGCTGGCAATCGGCTATGGCGGCTGGAACTGGAGCGGCTGGGAATCCCTGTTCGGCCCGCTGGAGGACGGCCAGCCGCCCTTCGGTCTCGGCGCTTTCGCCCTCGCCCTGGCCTTCCTTCTGTTTCTGTCTTTTGGTCTGGCCGAGCGCGGCCGCCTGCGAGGCGATGCCTTCGTTCTGTCGGCCATCGCGCTTGTCGTCGCGCTGGTCACGGCCTTCGTTCTTTATCCGCTGGCGAGCCTCTTTGCCGGCGCGTTCCAGGCGCTCGACGGCTCGTTCGACGCCACCAGCTTCCTCACCAATATCCAGGACCCCTCGATCTGGTCGCTCGGCTGCCTGACGGGCTCGGGCAATTGCGGCCTCGCCTGGCGCACCGTGACGCTCGCCATCTGCACCGGCCTCGGCACGACAATCCTCGGCCTTGCCTTCGCGCTGGTGGCCACGCGCACGGGCTTTCCCTTCAAGCGCCTCCTGCGCCTTCTGACGATCCTGCCGATCATCACGCCGCCCTTCGTGATCGGTCTCGCGCTGATCCTCCTCTTCGGGCGCTCGGGCGTCGTCACGCAGACCATTCTGACGCTGACGGGCCTCGATGGCGGGCGCTGGCTCTATGGCCTGCCCGGCATCTGGATCGCGCAGATGCTGAGCTTCACGCCGATCGCCTTCATGGTGCTGATCGGCGTCATGGAAGGCATCAGCCCCGCCATGGAGGAGGCCGCGCAGACCATGCGCGCCAACCGCTGGCGCACCTTCTGGACCGTCACCTTCCCGCTGATGCGCCCCGGCCTCGCCAACGCCTTTCTGGTGGGCTTCATCGAAAGCATGGCCGATTTCGGCAATCCGCTGGTGCTCGGCGGCAGCCATGGCGTCCTTTCGACCGAAATCTTCTTCGCCGTCGTCGGCGCGCAGAACGACCCGGCTCGTGCGGCCGTTCTCGCTCTCGTGCTCCTCGCCTTCACGCTCTCGGCCTTCTTCCTCCAGCGCGTCTGGCTGCGCGGGCGCTCCTACACGACCGTCACCGGCAAGGGCGATTCCGGCCGCCATGTGCCGCTGGACCCCAAGCTGCGCGCCATCGTCGTCGGCGCGGTTTCGATCTGGGTCGTCTTCACGCTCACCGTCTATGCCATGATCGTCTTTGGCAGTTTCGTGCGCACCCTCGGCCTCGACAACACGCTGACGCTCGACCACTACGCCAAGGCCTTCTCGGTCGCCTCGGGCGAAAGCGGGTTGCGCTGGACGGGCGTTGCCTGGAACTCGTTCTGGACGACGATGGAGATCGCGCTGATCGCCGCCCCGCTCACCGCCCTGGTCGGCCTCCTGTCGGCCTATCTCCTAGTGCGCCAGCGCTTTGCGGGCCGCGAGATGCTGGAATTCGTGCTGATGCTCTCCTTCGCCATTCCCGGCACGGTCATCGGCGTGTCCTATGTGCTTGCCTTCAACCTGCCGCCCATCGAGATGACGGGCACGGCGATGATCCTCGTGATCTGCTTCGTCTTCCGCAACATGCCGGTCGGCGTGCGCGGCGGCATCGCGGCCATGAGCCAGCTCGACCGGAGCCTCGACGAGGCCTCGCTGACGCTGGGGGCCAACTCCTTCACCACGCTGCGGCGCGTCGTGCTGCCGTTGCTGAAGCCCGCCATCGTCGCGGCGCTGGTCTATTCCTTCGTGCGCTCGATCACCTCGATCAGCGCCGTGATCTTCCTGGTCAGCGCGCAGTACAATATGGCGACCTCCTATATCGTCGGCCTGACGGAGAACGGCGAATACGGCGTCGCCATCGCCTATTCCACCATGCTGATCGCGGTGATGGTCGTCGTCATCGGCCTGTTCCAGCTCCTCGTCGGCAAACGCACCTTGCGGCGCGAAACGCGCAACACCGCGCCCGCCGCCGCAGCCCCCACGACTGCCGCCACGCTTTCGCAGGAGAAGGTCGCATGACCCAGACCGCCGCCAAGGGCTCCGTCCGTTTCGAAGCCGTCGAAAAGCGCTTCGGCGCCGTCCTCGCCATCCGCTCGCTCTCCTTCGACATCGAGCCGGGAACGCTGGTGACGCTGCTGGGGCCGTCCGGCTGCGGCAAGACCACGACGCTGCGGATGCTGGCCGGGCTCGAACAGCCGACCGCCGGGCGCATCCTGATCGGCGGGCGGGACGTCACCAACCTGCCCGCCAACGAGCGCGACGTCTCGATGGTGTTCCAGTCCTACGCGCTGTTCCCGCATATGAGCGTCGGCGAGAACGTCGCCTATGGCTTGCGCTCGGGCGGACGCTCCAAGCGCGAGGCGCTGGAGCGGGCAAAAGATGGGCTGGCGCTGGTCGGCCTCGAAGGCTTCGCCGAACGCCTGCCGAGCGAGCTATCGGGCGGCCAGCAGCAGCGCGTCGCGGTCGCGCGGGCCCTCGTCTTGGAGCCGCAGGTTCTGCTTCTGGACGAGCCGCTCTCCAATCTCGACGCGCGGCTGCGCCGTCATGTGCGCACCGAAATCCGCGAGTTGCAACAGCGCCTCGGCTTCACCGCCGTCTATGTCACGCACGATCAGGAGGAGGCGCTGGCCGTGTCCGACCGGATCGTGGTGATGAAGAGCGGCGAGATCGCGCAGGCCGGCTCGCCCCGCGAATTGTACGAGACGCCCGCCTCCTCCTTCATTGCCGACTTCATCGGCGAGGCCAATGTCGTGCCCTGCGAGGTCGCGCGCGCGGGCGATGGCGGGCTAGAGGCCCGGCTCGGCGGGCTGCGCCATCCGATCCGCGCGGCGACGGCGCGCGAAGGCGCGGCCCAGCTCGCGATCCGCCCGAACGCCATCACGCTGGGCGAGCCCCGGCCCGATCGGCTGGACGGGCGCGTCGCCAGCGCGGCGTATCTGGGCGATCACATCGAATACGAGGTGGAAACCGCGCTCGGCCGCCTTTTCGTGGTGGATACCGCCATCGAGACCGTGCGCCCCGTTTCCAGCGCCATCGGCATCGGCCTGCACGAGCGGGGCGTCGCCCTGATCCCGGCCTGAGAGAGATCATGACCGACATGAACGAAACCACCGACCACGCCATCCGCGCGCGCCAGACGCTGGCCGAAGCCATCGCGCGGGAGGGCGGGCGCGTCGCGCTATCCTATTTCCGCGACCGCTCGCGCCTGACGGTCGACCAGAAGATGAACGGGCAGGATGTCGTCTCCATCGCCGACAAGGAGGTCGAGACCTTGCTGCGCGAGCGCATCGCGGCGAGCTTCCCCGAGGACGGACTGCTCGGCGAGGAATACGGGCTTCAGGAGGGCCGATCGGGCTTTCGCTGGGTGATGGACCCGATCGACGGCACGAGCCCTTTCGTATCAGGCATTCCGGCCTGGTGCGTGTCCATCGCCCTGATGCAGGGCGAGCGGATCGTGGCGGGTGTGATCTACGCGCCGACGACGGACGAGCTGTATTCCGCCCGGCGCGGGGCGGGCGCGACGATGAACGGCCAGCCGATCCGCGTGTCGGAGAGCGCGACGCTCCAGACCGGCATTCTGGGGCTCGGCGCCAATCACCGCGTTCCCGCCGCCACCGTCTCGCGCATCGTGGAGCAGCTTCTCACCGAAGGCGGCATGTTCATCCGCAACGGCTCCGGCGCCTTGATGCTGGCCTATGTCGCGGCCGGGCGTCTGGCGGCTTATTGGGAGCCGCATATGAACGCCTGGGACTGCTATGCCGGCTTTCTTCTGGTGGAAGAAGCTGGCGGCTGGATCGTTGAGCCCGCCGAGTGGAGCGGCCTGATGGATGGCGGTCCCGTCGTCGCGGGCTGTCCCGGCACACGGGCCGATCTCCTGCGGATCATCGGGGCGAAGCCCGCCTGAAGGGAAGCGGCGCGTCCGGCTGCGCGCTCGTTCTCCCGCACATCGCACAAGCGAATGGTTTCGTTGGCCCCGCAACACAATTTTTAAGTGACTTCACCTATCATCGGCGCGAAACATTGGCAGTGCTGAGGGGTGGGAGCCCAGTGATCGATATGCATCAGCGGGTCCCCCCGGGCGAATGCGAAATCGACTCGCCACCCGCCGAAAGGATGGCGGAACGGATCGCCGTTCAGAATCGGATCATCGCGGACCTGCAAGACCAGATCCGCGAACAGGACATCCGCTACCGCTACGCCTGTGAACTCAGCAATCGAATTCCCTGGATGGCGGCGCCGAACGGCGACCTCATGGAACTTCCGCCGCTCTGGACGGTGCTGACCGGGCTGAGCGTCGAGGAATGCCTGGGGAACGGTTGGGTCGCTGCCGTCCATTCCGAAGATGTCGAACCCCTGAAGGAGATCTGGCAGCAGGCTGTTTCGACCGGTGAGGACGCGCAGGCCGATTTTCGGCTCATCATGCGCAACGGCGATCTGCGCTGGTTCCAAGTCCGCGTCGCACCACGCAAGGCGGAAGACGGATCGATCATTCGCTGGTACGGTACGCTGGAGGACGCTCACGACAGGAGGGTCGCCGAAGAGGCGTCGAAGCAGAGCGAAGCCTTCGCGCTCCGCGTGCTGGAAAGCACGACCGATCATGTCGTGGTCATGGATCGGGATTGGCGCATCACCTTCATGAACGCGCAAGCCACACGGTTCATACACGATCGGCGTCACGGGAAGATCGGGGATGTCCTGTGGGATATCTATCCAGACTATCTCGGAAGCGACTACGAAATCCACTACCGACAAGCCTTGGCAACCGGCAGACCCGTTCGGTTCGAGACGGGGATGATCGATAGCGACGGGTGGCTCGACCTCAACGTCTGTCCCACGAGCGATGGGCTCGCGGTGTTCTTTCGCGACATCACCGAGGTCAAGCGCGCCAGCGACGCGCTCATCGAACAGGCGCATCGGGACGAGCTGACGGGCCTTGCCAACCGTGCCCTCTTCAACAAGGCGCTGGAGGAGGCGTTCGAGCACCGGGCCGAGCGCGACACCAGCGTACTCCTTCTCGACCTCGACCTCTTCAAGGAGGTGAACGACACGTTGGGCCACCCGGTGGGTGACAGGCTCCTGAGAAAAGTGGCGCTCCGGTTCCAGTCGGCGATCGGCAAGAGGGACGTTCTCGCCCGCCTGGGCGGAGACGAGTTCGCCGTGATCCATCGCCCGAGCGCCGATGGGCGCAGCGTCGAGGCCCTGGCCGAGCGCCTGATGGAGAGCTTCACCGAGTGCTTCTTCGTGGACGGCATCGCGATCAAGCTGGCCGCCAGCATCGGGACCGCCAAGTCCTCGCCAGCCGACACCTCGTCCAACGACCTGTTCAAGGCGGCCGACATCGCGCTCTACCGCGCCAAGGAAGACGGACGCGGGGCGATCCGCGCCTTCGACGACGGCATGGCCGAGCGCCTGCAGGCCCGGCAGACGATGAAGGTCGATCTCGATGTGGCGCTGGTGCTCGGCGAACTGCGCCTCGTCTACCAGCCGCTTCTCGACATCGCCTCCGGGCGGATCGCGGGCGCCGAAGCGCTGGTGCGCTGGCGCCATCCGACGCTGGGCGAAATCTCGCCGGGCGAGTTCATCCCCCTCGCCGAGGATACGGGCCTGATCGTCGAGATGGGCGACTGGATTCTTCGGCAAGCCTGTATGCAGGCCGCACTTTGGCCCGACGACCGGACGATCGCCGTCAACATCTCGCCCGTCCAGATCCGCGACGAAACCCTCCCTGAGCGCGTTCTTTACGCGCTCTCGAACGCCGGCATCGCGCCGTCGCGGCTGGAACTCGAAATCACCGAGTCCGTGCTCCTGAACGATAGCGAGCGCAACATTGCCGTGCTGCACGCCCTGCGCGAGGCGGGCGTGCGGATCGCGCTCGACGATTTCGGAACCGGCTTTTCCTCGCTGTCCTATCTGCGCTCGTTCCCCTTCGACAAGCTCAAGCTCGACCGCTGCTTCGTCGGCGATATCGGGGGCTCGCCGCAATCCGAGGCCATCATCCGAGCTGCCGGCGAGATGGGCCGGGCGATGGCGATGACCACCACCGCCGAGGGCGTTGAGACGGCCGAACAGCTCGACTGGCTGCGCGCCAATGGCTGGTCGCAGGCGCAGGGCTGGCACACCGGCCGCCCGATGGAGGCGAGCGCGATCCGCGATCTCATGAATAGGCGCAAGGGGGAGCCTGCGAGCGCGGGCGAAAATCCCGATCCTTGCGGAAGATGACGCAGGCCCGCTGACCTTTGGCTGGGCGTGAACGCCTGAGGTCGCCCGCCGACATACCGGGGCTCGGGTGCACCCCGGACCCGAAGCCAAGGCGGCCATGGGTCAGGTCCCGCGCAGGCCGCCCCTCGCCCGCGAGGTCCCGCTGCCGCTGGCTCTCAGGGGCCGGCGCAGATCGTGGCTTTCACGGTCGGCACCTCGCCCACCTGCGCGCCATAGGCCCGGAAGCCGAGAGCATCCAGCTTGATGATGCGATAAGAGGGATGGCCGCCGGTCCACCAGAGATCGGGCCGGTCGAGATCGGTGATGAAGCGATGCGCGCAGGCCTGTCCCGAACTATAGGCGATGCCCTCCGCGCTCGTGCCGGCCAGCGGCACATGGATATGCCCGAAGACGATATGGCGGATGCCGGCGGGATGCTGGCCGAGCACCCGCATCAATGCCCCATCGTCATGCATCCCGATCGCGTCGAAATGCGCGATGCCGACCTCGATCGGCGGATGGTGGACGAAGACGGTGACGGGCTGGTCGCCGCTCTCGGCCAGCGCGGACGAAAGCCAGGCCAGACGATCATCCCCATAGATGCCGCCGATCACGCCGGCCTCGTGGCTGTCCAGAAACAGGAGGCGGCCGAAGGGCGTGTCGAGATGCGACTGGACATAGCCGTTCGCGTCCAGCGGCTGCTCGGGAAAGGCCGCGATGAAGTTCGGCCGGTCGTCGTGATTGCCGAGAAGGAGGCGCATGGGGAACGGAACGGGCGTTAGAATATCGCGAAGCAGGGCGTAAGCCTGCGGGTCGCCGTGATTGCCGAGATCCCCCGTCATGACGAGGAGATCGGCGTCGGCATGGCGCTCCACGATATCGGCCACGGCGGCGCGCAGCTGCTGTTCGGGATCGACGCCGTTCACCACCACGCCGGACGGCATGAGATGCGTGTCGGTGATTTGAATGATCTTCATCGCTCAGGGGTCCTGCGGTATAAGAGACTGTTTTGAAAGTTCCCGGCGGAGGATCGGCGAGGGATTTTCGGTTCGGGACTAGGCGCCAAACGCAGTCGATGCCGGCGGCATCGGCGAGGATTGGCAACGAAGGCCCGGACGAAAAGCACCGCCGAGCCGACCCGGCGAATTTTCGAAATAGTCTCGATCAAAGCCGCGAGGGCTTTGCCCTCGCGGCCGCTGGTGCCGTTACTTCATCAAGGCGTTGGTCTGCTCGACCATCTGCTTGAGCCCGGCTTCGGGCGTCACCTCGCCGCGCATCACCGTGCCGATGATGTCGCGCTGGGTGCGCCAGATGCGCACCGAGTCACCGCCCGGATAACCGGCCCAGGGCAGCGAGCGGTCGGCCTGGAGCGAGGCGGTCTTCACGTTCGGATGCTCGGCATAATAGGGCGCGAGATAGTCCGGCCCGGTGGCGAGCTTGTTGGTGGGCAGATAGCCGGTGATGCGCACGATCTGGTTTTGCGCCTCCGGCCCGGTGATCCACTTCAAGTAGTCCCAGGCCGCGTCCTGCTTGGCCTTGTCCTGCGTCAGGATCACGGCCGAATTGCCACCCGTCGGGACGCCGCCCTTTTCCGCGTTGTCGAGCGGGAAGGTCGCGGTCTTCAGCGCGAAGCGATCGCCCACCAGCCCCTCGATGGTCTGGACATGGGCGGGCGTCGAGAAGATGAAGCCGGTGAGGCCCGCGCCGAACTGCTGGCGCGACTGGTCCCAGTCGAGCAGGGTCTGGCCGCCCTCGGTGACGAAGCGGCGCGTCAGCTTCAGGGCGTTGAGGCCGATCTCGTTGTCGAAGCCGACCGTCTTGGCGGCCGTGTCCACGACCTTGCCGCCCTGCTCCAGGATCAGCGCCTGCCACAGCCAGTCGTCCGGCCAGCCGTTGATGTCATAGCCCATGCCGGCGATCTTGGGATCGAGCGCGTGGATCTTGGCGGCGAGTTCGATGAGACCGGCAAAGGTCTTGGGCATGTTCTCGGGGTCGCCGCCCGCCTTCTTCACGAGATCGGCGTTGATGTAGATGATCGGCGAGGAGGCGTTGACCGGCAGGCCGTATTGCTCGCCGTCCACCTGGCCGAGCGCGGCCATTTTCGGGCTGTAGTTCTTGTCCATGAAGGCCTGGCCGCCTTCCTTCTGGATGAAGGGGCCGAGATCGGTGATCTGGCCGCGCGGCTTCAGCGTGTGCACGAGTTCGCCGGTCAGATTGTAGCCGGAGAAATAGACATCGGGCAGATTGCCGGTGACGGCGGCGCGCAGAACCTGCTGCTGCCCCTCGTTGTAGCCGGCGGCCGGCGCGAGGAAGTTGATCGTCACATCGGGATGGGCCTTCATGAACTGATCGGCCAAAGGCTGATGGAATTTCGTGAAGCCTGGCAGGTTGTAGAGGACGTTGAGCGTGACCTTGTCCTGCGCCAACGCCGGCAGTCCCACCGAAAAAAGGGTCAGCGCGGCCGCCAGGCCGCCGAGGGCGGTCCGTCGTGTCGTGATCATGATGAACTCCAGATGATACGGTGTTGGACCGGCGGCGTTACTTGACGCCGGTCATGGTGATGCCCGCGATGAAGTGCCTGCGGGCGAGAAGGAAGCAGAGAACCATCGGCGCGGTGATGATGGCCGCGCCCGCCATGAGCGCGCCATAGTTCGCGCCCGACTCCACGTCGGAGAAGAACAGCATTCCGAGCGGGGGCGGCGCGAGGTTGGTGTCCGACACGACGATCATCGGCCAGTAGAGATCGTTCCAGTGCGCCACGAGCGAGAAAACGGCGAAGGCGGCAAGCGAGGGCAGCGAGCCGCGCAGCACCAGCCCCCAGCAGATCTCCCATTCGGAAAACCCGTCCATGCGCGCCGCCTCGATGATCTCGTCGGGATAGGAGCGGAAAGACTGGTGAAACAGGAAGACGGCGAAGACCGACAGGAAGAAGGGCGCCATCATCGCGAAATAGGTGTTCAGAAGCTGGGCCTTGGCGAGCCCGACGAAGAGCGGCAGGGCCAGCGCCTGCATGGGCACGCAGAGCGCCGCGATGATCAGCGTCAGCAGGAGCTTGCGGCCGGGAAAGCGGAGCTTCGCCAGCGCATAGGCCATGGGTACCGCGGTCAGCACCTGCACCGCGAGAATGCCGAAACACACGATCACGCCGTTCAGCATGAAGCGGGCCATCGGCACCTGCCCGATCGCGCGGGCGTAATTGTCGGCGGCGTCGAAATGCTCGGGGATCGGCCAGAGCGAGACGTCGAAGATCTCGGCGGGCGAGCGGATCGAGGTCAGCGCCATCCAGTAGAAGGGAAGCAGCATGACGAAGGCGCCGAGCGCGAGAACCGCATGCGGCGCGGTGGAGCGAAGGCGAAGCATCAGTAATGTACCTTCCGGTCCAGAAAGAGGGTCTGGCCGACCGAGAGGATCAGGACGAAGAGGAGGAAGACCAGCGTCAGCGCGGCGGCATAGCCCGTGTTCGAATATTCGAACCCTTCGAGATAGAGCGCATAGAGCAGCGTTTCCGAGCCCGACCGGCCCTTGGTCAGCACCGCCACGGTCTCGAACACCTTGAAGGCGGAGATGGAGGTCGTGACCACCACGAACAGGGTGGTCGGCCCCAGCATCGGCCATGTCACGATGAAGAAGCGATCCACCGGGCTCTTCGCCCCGTCGAGCCGCGCGGCCTCGTAAAGGTCCTGCGGGATGGCGGTGAGCCCGGCCAGAAACAGCACCATGTTGAAGCCGAGGATCTGCCAGATGCCGATCAGCGCCATGGTCGGGATCAGCAGCGCGGGGTTGGATAGAAACGCCACCGGCTCGAAGCCCAGCGCCTTGATGGCGGCGTTGACCGGCCCGAGCGAAGGATGCAGCAGAAACTGCCAGACCGTCGCCATGGCGACCAGGGTCGCGGTGACGGGCAGGAAATAGGCCGCCTCCCAGAAGGCGCGGCTGCGCTTGCGCCCATGCACCAGAAGCGCGATGCCGAGCGCCAGAAACACGCCGAACGGGATCACGATCAGCGCATAGACCAGCGTGTTGGTGACGGCGCGCAGAAACACCGCGTCATGCAGGGCCTTGGTGAAGTTGGCGAGCCCGACGAAATGCGTCGAGAGCGCCCCGAGCTGGTAGTCCGTCACCGAGAAGCCGGCCAGAACCACCATCGGGATCAGGTAGATCGCGAGAAGCAGGAGGCCGGCGGGGGCGGCGAAGAGGAGGCCGCGCCGCGCCATCCGGCGATCCCGGCTTGCGCGGGGCGCGCTCGCTCCGGCGGGGCGCGCGGGGGTAGGGCTGAGAGCGACCGTGCTCATGCCGCCATGCGCTCCCGGCAGGAGATGTCACAGCGCAGGCCGTCGCTGCCGAAGAGATGCGCGCGCCGCTCGGCAAAACGCAGATGGACGATCCCGTCGGCATCGGCCCCGATGGCCTCGCCGGCCTTCTGCCGCATGACGAGGCGCACCGCCTCGTCCCCCAGAAGCTGGCAGGTCACGAAACGGTCGGCCCCATGGGTTTCGGATCGCAGCACCCGCGCCGCGACGCCGCTCGATGCGGGCTCGATGTCCTCGGCCCGGAAACCGAGCGTTCCCGTCCCGCTCGTGCCCGCCGGCGCGCGCAGGTCGAACCGTTCGGCTCCCGCCGAAATCTCGCCGGAGGCGGAAATCTGCACCGGCAGAAGGTTGATCGACGGCGTGCCGATGAAGCGCGCGACGGTGAGCGTCGCGGGGCGCCCGTAGAGTTCGTCCGGGGTGCCGAGCTGCTCGATCCGGCCGCCCGACATGAGCGCGATCCGGTTCGACATGGTCATCGCCTCGATCTGATCGTGCGTGACATAGACGAAGGTCGCGCCGAGCCGGCGATGCAGGGCGGTCAGTTCCTCGCGCATATGGGCGCGCAGCTTGGCGTCGAGATTGGACAGGGGCTCGTCCATCAGGAAGGCGGCTGGCGAGCGCACCAGGGCGCGGGCGAGCGCCACGCGCTGGCGCTGGCCGCCCGACAATTGCGCGGGCTTGCGATCCAGAAGATGGCCGATTTCCAGAAGCTCGGCGGCGCGCACGGCCTCCGCCCCGATCTCGCGCAGCGTCTCGGCTCGGCCCGGCACCATCCGCCCGGCCAAGGGCATCCGCGCCCAGAAGGGCAGGCGGCGCATCCGCAGCGGCGTTTCGATGTTCTGGCGAACGCTCATATGCGGATAAAGCGCGTAGGACTGGAACACCATCGCGAGGTTCCGGTCGGACGGATCGACATCGGTGACATCCCGCCCGCCGATGGACACGCTGCCCTGGGTGGGCGATTCCAGCCCGGCGATGATGCGCAGAAGGGTCGATTTTCCGCAGCCCGACATGCCCACCAGCGACAGGAACTCGCCGGGCTGCACGGTGAGATCGATCCCCTTCAGGACGTCGTCGCCGCCGAACCGTTTGCCGATGCCCGAAAGCGCAAGAGATTGAGATGTCATGCGTGGCTCCATTCAGGAGCGCGTATGCATCCCCGCCCATGACACGTTCACGACAATGCCGGGGCGAAGCGCGCGAAAGATTCCGCGCCCTTGCAGGCTTGGGTTGTGGGGGCTTGCGCTGACAGGCTCAGACAGGCCGATGTGTTCCGCCCGATCCCGCGCAGGCTTCGACAGACTCCAGACCTCCGCCTCAGGGCTGCAAGGCGCGCTGCACCAGCACCGTGTCGACATATTGAACGAAGCGGACGATCTGTCCGCCCCGCACCGTCCAGGCATGAACGAAGGGCGCACGGAAGCTCTTGCCGGTCGCTTTGTAGGTGCCGCTGTAATGGCCGAGCGCGATCACCTCGTCGCCTTCGCTAACATAGCGATCGGGCACGGCCTGATAGCCTTCCCATTCCGTTGCGAGACGGATGAAGACGCCGTCCACGATGGCCTGCGGCCCATGAAACGTGCCGGCATAGGGATAGCCCTCCGCCTCCGTCCATTCGATATCGGGCGCCATGCCGGCCAGCACGGCCGGCAGGTCGGCGGAGGCGAAGCCGGCGTAAAGGCGCTGGATCGTGTCGAGAGGGCTCATCGGATGGTCCTTTCCTTGGCTGACGATGGTCCCCGTTTTCGCGGACCTCATCCGGAAAGGCGTTCGCGGGACGGCGCGCGGGCGTTCGGTGACAACGAACACGATGCGACCTAACAGGGCGCGCGTCCGCACGACCCCGTTCAGAACCGCCAGTCGATCGGGCTCGCCGGCCGGTAGCGGCAGTAGCTTCCCGTGCAGACCGAGGCGGCGAGATGGCGACCCAGCGCCGGGCACAGGGTCTCGATCTCCGCGATGGCGGCGCGCAGCGTCCTCGTGACGTTGACGCGCATCCGCTCGTCCGGCGAGCCGAGGCGGCGCGTGCGCCCGCCGAGCCCCACGCTTGTGGCAAGTTCTCGCGAGACGCTCTCGTGCTCGCGGCGCACCCGTTCGCGCTGCTCGTCACTTAGCGCGTCCCCGTCGGCCGCGAGCAAGCGTTCGAGGGCGGCGAGACGCTTGCGATAGGCCGCGATCGCCTCGCGGTCGAGCACTGGCTCGCCGCGCCCGGTCTCACGCGGCTCGCCATCGGCCAGGGCCGCCAGATCACCGGCGGCGATCTCGGCTTCGGGCGACTGGAGGAGGTGCTTGAGCTGGCGCAGGCCCTTGCTGCCGGGCAGCAGCGCCTGCGTCCCATCCAGCCCGACGACCCACACGCCGTCCTGCCGCCGGAACAGGCCGACAGGGTGGAGAGGCGTTTCGAGCTGCCTCAGAAGACCGGCGGCGGCCTCGCGCGCCGCGCCGTCCCGCAACCGCTCGGCCACGGCTTCGGCCTCCAAGGCCAACGCCAAGGCCTCGTCCCGCCCGGTCCCGGCCGCGACGCGAATGCGCGCGCAGTCGGCGAGAAGACGCGCCAGCGAGCCGTGCACGTCGCCGAGGCGCGACAGCCCGACGCGCCGGCACAGGGCCAGCGCCTCGTCATAGAGCGGCAGGGCGTCCAGCGCCTGCCCGCGATGCTCGAGAACATGCGCGAGGCTCTGATGGCCGATCATGCGCACCACGAGGCTGCCCTCCCGCTGCGTGGCGATCACCGTCCGGTAGCGGTCGGCGGCGCGCTCCCAATCGCCGGAGCGCTCGAAGCCGAACCCGACATTCCACGCCGCGAAGCCCTGGCCCCAGCGATCCTCGGGACAATGCGCGATCAGCGCCGCGCCCTCGCGCGCCCGCGCCAGCCCCGCCTCGGCCTCGCCGCCCATGATATCGCATTCGCCGCGCAGGCACAGGAGATAGCCGCGCAGATGATCGGCACCGGGGTCGTTGAGACCCACGAGATGGGCGAGCCCCAGATCGAGTTCGCGCGCCGCGGCCGCCCAATCGCCCGTGTCGTGCGCTTCGAGAAAGCCGAGGCCGAACTGCGCCGCCGCCAGAAGCGCTGCTGGAGCGCCGTCGGCCTGCCCCAGCGCGGCGCGCAACCAGCCGATGCCCTCGCGATGCCGGCTCGCCGTCCACCAGAACAGGGTGAGCGCGGCGGCGGTCTGGAGCGCCTCCACGCCGCAGCCGGCCTCCAGCAGCGTGCCGAGCGCGGCGTGAAAATTGTCGACCTCCGCCTGGAGCCGGGGAAGCCAGTGATCCTCGGGCACGAAATCGGCGGCGCGCGCCTCCAAGGCCAAAGCCGAGAAATGCGCGGCATGAGCCCGCTTGACCTCATCGAACTCGCCGGCCTGCGTGGCCAGAGCCATTGCGAAGAGCCGGACCGTGTGAAGCAGCCGGTAGCGCGCGGCCTCCATGTCGAACTGCACCAGCGAGTGCTCCACCAACTCGCGCAAGGCCGGCAGCACGTCGCCGCGCGCCAGCTCGCGCCCCGTGCAAACCGGGGCGACGGCCCCAAGCGCAAAGCCGGCGGGGAAGGCCGCCAGCCGGCGCAGAAGGAGACGGGCGCGCGGTGAGAGAAGCGCGTGGCTCCATTGCATCGTGGCGGTCAGATTGGCCTGACGCGCCGGCACGGGGCCGCGCCGCTGGAGAATGTCCAGCCCCTCCGTCAATTGCGCGGCAATCTCATCGAGCGGCAGGACGCCCACCCAGCCCGCCGCGAGTTCGATCGCCAGCGGCAGCCCGTCCATCGCCCGGCAGATCGCCTTTGCTGCGTCCGACGCCCCGCCCTGCAGGGCAAGCTCCGGCGCGCGGCGGCTCGCCCGCGACAGAAAGAGATCGAGTGCGGCGGCCTCGTCCAGCATCGGCAGGCGCAGTTGCACCTCGCCGGCATAGCCCAGCGGCGTTCGGCTGGTGGCGATGACGCAAAGGTTTTTCGTGTCCCGCAGAAGCGCGTCGATCAGCGCGGCGGCGTCCTCGGCCACATGCTCGCAATTGTCGAGAACCAGCACCAGCTCGGTGTCGCGCAACCAGCCGACGATCGCCTCTCGATAAGGCCGGCCACCGGTCTGCGGCATGTCCACGGCGGCGGCCACCGCGCCGAGCACCGCCCCCTCGCCCGACAAGCCGTCGAGGCGCACCAGCGCGGTGCGGCGCGCGTCCGTCTCGCCCCTTCCCCCAAGCCATTCCAGCACCAGCCGCGTCTTGCCGACCCCGCCGGGGCCGGTGACGGTGACGAGGGCCGGCGAGCGGGCGAGCGCACCGAGTTCGCTCAAAGCGTCGAGGCGGCCGACAAAGGCGTCGCGGGCGGGCGTCATGCCGAGCGCGCTGTCGCGGGCTGGCGGGGGACGCCGAACGAACCCACGCGGAGCAGGCAACCCTGCCCGGCGGGACCAGGGCGCGATCGTCTCACTCGGAGGGTTCCGTTCCCGGCTCTCAAGCAGGCGACCGGGTTTTCATTCCCCATGCCGAACCCTTCTCCTGACACGCACACGAACGCAGACGCTCGATAGTCTCACGAGACGCGCTTTTATCAAAAGTCTTGAGCCGGCAAAATGCTTTCCGTCTCAACCTCTGAGCGTATTTTATGTGTTCGCAGGAAGCGGGAGGGATGCTGGATGCGTTGGTGCCCGATATCCCGCGCACCGCCGATCTCCTGTCCGAGATTTCGGCCGCGGGCCGCGAGCAGTCTGTCGGCATCGACCAGCTCCATCAGGCGATCCAGCAGATCGATCAGGTGACCCAATCGAACTCGGGCGCGGCCAACGAGATGGCGGCGACGGCCACCCGGCTTTCCACCGAAGCCGCCCGCCTCGAACAAAGCGCCGGTTTCGTCAGGTGCGGAGCGCTCAGTCGCGAACCGGCGCGTGCGCCGAGCCCTGAGCCGTGACGGATCGCTCGATGCGCTCGCGGTCCAAGACGCCGGAGCGGCGCAGCTCGGCCTTCAGCTTGTCGATCGGCGGCGCGTAGAGAAAGCCGAAGGACACGCAATGGTCGCGACCCTCCACGGCGTGATGGAGCCGATGGGCCTGCACGAGCCGCTTGGCATAGCCCCGGTGCGGGATGTAGCGGAACGGCCAGCGCTGGTGGACGAGCCCGTCATGGGCGACGAAGTAGAGAAGCCCGTACAGCGTGATGCCCCAGGAGATCGCCAGAATGATCGGCGACAGGAAATGGCCGACGAAGAAGAGGCCGACCGCGAACAGGCTGAAGACCACCGCGTAGAGATCGTTCTTCTCGAAGAACCCCTCGGTTTCCTCGTGATGGGACTTGTGCCAGCCCCAGCCGCTGTCGCCATGCATGACGAACTTGTGCGCCGCCCAGGCAAAGCCTTCCATCGCGGCCACGGTGGCGAGAACGATCACGGCATAGAGAAGCAGGTCGAGAGTCATGGCGGCTCGGCTCTGGGATCCATGGGCAGGCAGTACCCTGATCCGAGAACATATGGCAGGCATCCTTCCATGCGCCAAGCGGCCGCCGCGCGCCCGATCCGCGCATGGCCGGGCGCGAGGGCACGCCCTCGGGCGCAAATGCCGCGAAAGCTAATGCCGCGAAAGCTCCGGACGCATCTCCCGTGCGAGCCGGATCGGTCGTCGCGCCTGGACGATGCGAGAACCATCGGCGCGTCGCCCTTTCGGCCTGAACGACAGGGCCTCACAGGGCTGCGTCCCCTCCCCGCTCCCCGGGGCGATCTCTCCATCGGCACCATGGTGAAGGCGAACGATGCGGCCCCGGCCGCCGCCATTCGCCGCCACCTGCCGCACGGTTTAGAGCATATCGAGGCCTTCGTCCGGTCGGTGATGGACAAGATCCCGGAACCGCGAGCAGCCCCATCGCGGCACGGGCGAGGATCGTCAGGCGCGCGGGGGAATGAGGTTCGAGGTTTCGGCCGGCGTCATCCCGGCTGGTCTGCCGCGACACGCCCATGCGACAGGCATCAGGGACGGAGCGTTCTCTCGCCCTCCAGCGCCTCGCGCACCCAATCCAGCCGCGCCGCCGGGACGAGGCCGTAATTGTAGAAGTTGAGCCCGTCCACGCCCGCCTCGCAGGCCGCCTCGACGCGGGCCGTGAGATCCCCGGCGCTCGCCATTTCGGGATAGAACAGGCGATAGCCGATGCCCAGAAACCGGTCCGGCCCGACCATCTCGCGGCCGAACCGGGCGAGATCGGCGACCGCTTGCGGCGTGCGGTCATAGGCGCAGAGAAGCAGCCCGTCGAGAAGCCGGGCGGCTTCGCGCAGATCGACACCGCCCGCCCAGGCTTCGGGCAGATCGATCAGCACGATCTTGGTGGCGGGGTCGGCGGCCTCCGCGATCTCGGCGAGCAGGCTGGTGACGGGCTCGGTGCGCCAGAGCAGGAACTCGTAGAGCGCCGGCCAGGGCTGGAACGCCTCGACGCCCCGTTCGGCGAAGTCCGGCAGCTGCGACTGCGGCACGGCGCGCTCGCAAGCTTCCGCGATGAAGCGCTGCGCGGCGCGGCGCGCGCCGACACTATCGACGCCCGCTCGCGAGGCGCGCACCTCGCAATGGCGGCAGAAGCAGACCGACAGCAGGAACTCCTCTTCCGGCAGAAGTCCGACGCCATCTTTCTCATGGTGATAGCCATGGGCGAAGCCCATGAAATTCGGGCTTTCCAACTCCAGCCTGTCGGGCTGATAACCGCTCGTGATGTCGCGCACCAGCGTCGTGACATAGCGCCGGGCGGCCGGGCTCGACGGGCAAAGGGCATAGAGGTTCGGATCGCCGAAGGCCGTGCGCGTCACCTCGCCGGGATGAAGCTGGCCGAGCCGCGTGTTGTGGAGGCAGACGGTCCAGGCCGAGACGGCGGGCCCGCCCTGCTCGCGCGCCTCGCACAGGGCGGCCAGCATGTCGCCGCCTTCCTCCAGATTGCGCGCCACGAGCGGGCGGATCGGCGCGCCCTCCCAGAGCATCGGGTCCGGCCGGTAATAGACCGTCCCGTCCTCGGGAAAGTAGGCCTTCCGGCGCGGGCTGCGCGGCTGGAGAAAGCGCCCCGCGTGATAGGAGGTGGCGAGACTCACCATGTCGAGCCCGGCGCGCTCCGTCACATCCCGCAGAAAGGCCGGCAGTCCGACATCCTGAATGTCCCAGGGGTAGGTCCAGATCGAGCGCTGCATGATGGCCTCTCTTCTCAGCCGAAACGGAGCGCCAACGCGCCGGCCACCCCTCCGTCCTCGCCGAGTTCATAGAGAAGAGCGTGGCGATCGAGGCAAGTGCAGGGATGCGACAGGCCGAAGGCGATGACGTCTCCCGCGCGGAGGTCGCTGTCTGCGCTCAAGCTGACGAACGCGTGCTGGTCGTTCAGGCGCAGAACGCTCGCGCCCCGCACAGCCTCGCTTGGGCTCCCGTCCCGATAGGCTTGCAGCGGAATGGGCAGGCCCTGGTCGATCGCGACATCGCGCAGGCCCATGCCGCAGATGGCGAGGCCCGGCTCGGGAACGGAAAGAACCTCGGCCCAGACGCGCAAGGCCGGCTTGAACCCCTCGGAAGCCGAGACCGGCTCGCCGCCGACCACGAGGCCACAGCGCTCGTCCAAAGCCGCCATGCCGCGCTCGTAGATGCCGTGATCGTGGAAGAAGATCGCGCCGCTTCGCAGGACGAGCTGCGTCGCCGGATCGTCGGCCAGCACATCGCGAAGGCCCGCAATCACGAGATCGAAGAAGACCGAACCGCCCGCCGTCAGGATCAAGGAGCGCTCGGGGCCGACCGCCTGGCGCAGGCTGCGATGAAAGGCCGAGGTTACCGCCATCAGCGCCTCGATGCGCGCGCGCGTTTCGGCCGGATCAGTGGTTGCCGCCGCGCCCTCGTAAGCGCCGGTTCCGGTGACGCGCAGGCGTGGGCTCTCGGCGCCCAGCGCGGCGCGCAGCACCGCTTCGGCCGCCTCCGCCGTGCGCAGGCCCGCGCGCCCGAGGCCGAGTTCCACGAGAAGGCCGAGCGCCGGCAGATCGTCCCGCCCCCTCCACGCAGCGGCGTAATGCCGGGCGAGATCGGCCGAGTCGACGAAGACATGAATTTCGGCGTCCGGGTGACCGGCCAGCAGCGCGGCCAGACGCCGGGCGGCGGCCGCGCCGCCGATCTCGTTGGCAAGGATCAGGCGCTTCAGGCCCGCCTTCAGCATGACGGAGGCCTGCCTGATATCGGCGACCGTCGTGCCCCAGGCTCCGGCCTCCACCAAGCGGCGAGCCAAGTCCGGCGACATGGGCGTCTTGGCGTGCGGCGCGATCGCAGCGCCGGCCTCGGTGACGGCGCGCATCATCAGCGCGGTATTGGAGGCGAAGGCCGCGCGGCTCAGCGAAATCAGCGGCAGCGCCATCGCCCCGTCCTGCGGGCGCCAGCCCTGCGCGCCGATCTGCGACAGCGGCAGCGGCGCATGGCCGGGCGGGAAGCCGCGCAGTCGATCGTCGACCATGAGGTCCGTGTCGAAGGGCAGAAGCTCGCTCATGCTGGAATCCTGTCGGAAAAAGCCGAGTCGGAGAAGGCCGAGCGGTCGAGGCCCAGCCGGTAGGTCCGGTTCGCGGTGTCGAAGAAGAGAGCGGCCTGCTCGTCCATCGTCAGATCGGCCACGATGGTGCGAAAGGCCTCATAGATCGCGTCGAACGAGGCATGGAGGCCGGTGACCGGAAAGTCGCTGGCGAACATCGCGCGCTCGGCCCCGAAACAGTCGATCCCATGGCGGATCACCGCGCGCAGGCTGTCCAGCGTCCAGTGTGGATCGTAGGCGACGGGGTCGGAGAGTTTCAGCCGCACGTTCGGGGCGCGGGCCAGTTCGCGCAGGCCCTCGGCCCAAAGCCGCATCCCGTCCGCGCTGCGATCGGCCGGGCTGCCGCAATGGTTGAGGACGAAGAGCGTGTCAGGGAAATCCGCGACGAGGCGCTGCGCCTCCGCCATTTGCGGGGGGTAGAGCATCAGGTCGAAGCTGAGACCGAGCCGGGTCACAGCCTTCAGGCCGTGCCGCCAGCCGAGATCGCTCATCAGGCCGGGGCGCGGGGCGAAGCGTTTGGCGGGGTCGGCGTCCCAGCTTACGATGTCCCGAATGCCCGTCACACGCGGGCGCGCGGCTTCCGCCTCCAGACGGGCCTCCGCGTCCGGGTGGGCCAGCGGCACACGGGCGACGAGGCGGCGCGCGACGCGCGTGTCGGCCTGCCCCTCCAGCCAGAGCGTTTCGCCCAGCGGATCGTCGTCCCGCCAGCCAGCCTCGACATGGACGGTCGCGACGATGTTCTGCCTGTTGGAGTCCCTGAGATAGTCCGCTGTAAGATAGTCGCGCCTGAGAGCCTCGATCGAGCCGTAGACCATCTCCTCGGCTTCGGGACGCGCCTCCAGCCAGGGATGGCGGTTCAGCGAAAGGTCCCAGAGATGATGATGCGGGTCGATCAGAGGCCCGGCATAGCGGCTCATCGGCGGGCCTCGCGGCCCGAGATCAGGAGCAGGGCGAGGATCAGCGAGCCGAACATGATGGAGCGCCAGCCGGGCGAGGCGTTGACGACGGTGATCAGCGCTGTGGTCGTCACCAGAAGGATCGCGCCGGGGATCGTGCCGGCATAGGTGCCGCGCCCCCCTAAGATCGACGTGCCGCCGAGCACCACGGCGGCGATGGAGGTCAGGAGATAGGGCTCGCCGATGCCGGCATAGCCCTGCCGGTTCATGCCGAGCAGCAGAATGCCGGCGAGGCCCGAGAAGAAGCCGGACGCGGCATAAAGGCGAAGGCTGGCGCGCTCGACGCCGAGGCCCGTGAGCTTGGCGGCGAGCGGATTGGCCCCGATCGCCAGAAGCCGCGCGCCGAAGGGCATGCGATGGATCACGAGAAGGATGGCGGCCGAGACGATCACCCAGAGGATGACGCCCGCCGGCAGGCCGAGGGGCCGCGCCGAGCCGAGCCAGATCACGGCCGGGTTCGAGACCGAGACGGCGCTGCCGCCCGCCACGATGATGAGGAGGCCTTGAAGAAAGGTCGCCATGGCGAGCGTCATGATGATGGGCGGCACGCGCAGGTAAGCCGCGCCCGCGCCGTTGAGGCAGCCGATGCCGGTCGCAAGCGCGAGCGTCGCAACGAGGCCGACGAGGCCGGTCGGGTCGGCGGCGGGCGAGAGCATCGGCAGGAGAATGGCCGAGACGGTGATGATCGCGCCGACCGACAGGTCGATGCCGCCCGCGATCACCACCAGCGTCTGCCCGGCGGCGGCGATGCCGATCACGGCGCTGAGTTCGAGAAGATAGCGAAGATGCCCCCAGCTTCCAAAGCCCCGGAGCGTCAGACCCGCACCACACCAGACGAGGGCGACGAGCGCGAAGGTGAGAAGCCAGGGCTGAGCGATCAGGCGCGGCAGGCGGGAGGAGGTCATGCGGCGCGCCTCCGGGCGAGAAACTCGGGAACCGCGACGGCCCCGACGATGATGAGCCCCTGCGCCACATATTGCGCGACGGGCGGAAAGCCGAGAAAGAACATGACGTTGATCATCACGGTCAGAAGCAGGCTGCCGGCGAGCGCGCCGCGCATCGTACCGCGCCCGCCCAGGAACCCGACACCGCCGAGCACCGCGCCGGCAATCGAATTCAGCGTCATCGGCGTGCCGATCACCGGATCGCCCGAGCCGGTCTGCGCGGCCACGAAAAGTCCGGCGAGCGCGGTGAGAAGGCCCGACAGCGCGAAGGCGGCGATGCGCACCCGCTCCACCGGCACGCCGGAGCGATAGGCCCCCAGCGGATTGTCGCCCGCCGCGTAAAGGCCGAGGCCGAGCGGCGTCGCCAGAAAGAGCTTCCAGCCGGCGACGACGACGAGAAGGATGAGGAAGGCGGTCGGCTGGTGGCCGGCCAGCGCGTCGGAGAACCAGGCGGGAATGAAGCCGCCGGGGCGCGGCAGGACGAGAAGCGCGACGCCGCCGACGATGAAGGAGCCCGCCAGCGTCACGATGATCGCGGGCAGGCGGAACAGGGCGACGATGGCTCCGAACAAAGCGCCGACGCCGAGCCCGGTGAGCGCCACGGCGAGGATCGCGCCGAGGGCCCCGAGCGGGCCGCCCATGGTGGTCGCGGCGATGACGGCTCCGAGGCTGACCAGCGGCCCGATGGCGAGCGAGATGCCGCCATTCAGCATGAGCAGCGCCTGCGCCATGGTGACAAGCGCGAGCGGCAGCCAGTTCTGCGTGAACTTGGAAAAGCCGGACAGGCCGAGAACGCCGGGAAAGAGCCAGATATAGACGAGCAGAAGGGCGGCCACGAGCAGGTAGAGCCCGCCGAGGCCCCGATTGCGGCCGCGCTGCACGGCGCGATAGAGCGAGGGACTGGCCATCAGGCGGCTTCCTTTCCGGCTAGCCCCAAGGCCGCGCCGACGATCGCCTCTTCGGTAATCGCGCCGCGCTGAAGCGTGCCGGCGACGCGCCCTTCGCGGAAGACGAAGACGCGGTCGCAAAGGTGGACGAGTTCGGGCGTGTCGGAGGAGAGGAGCACGACCAGCGTTCCGCCTGCCGCAAGCTCGCGCAGCATCCGGTAGATTTCGCGCTTGGTGTCGAGATCGACGCCGCGCGTCGGGTCGTTCAGGAGAAGGATCGAGGGCTGGAGCGGCAGCCATTTGGCCAGCGCCACCTTCTGCTGATTGCCGCCCGACAGCGCCTGCACGGGACGCGCCGTGTCGCCCTTGATGCCGAGGCGGCGGGCCAGCTCCGCCACGAGGCCGCTTTCGGCCGTTCGGTCGCGAAGGCCCGAGCGGGCGAGGCGCGGGATGGAGGGGAGCGTCAGATTGGTGGCGATGGAATGGGTGAGCACGAGGCTTTCGCGCTTGCGATCGGCCGGCACATAGGCAAGGCCCAGCCGGTTGGCGGCTTCCACGCTGCCGGGCAGCGCGGTGCCGCCCGCCAGCGACACGGCGCGCGCCCTGGCGGGGATCGCGCCATAGAGCCCTTGCAGGAAGTCTTCCTGCCCCTGCCCGACCAGTCCGCCGATGCCGACGACCTCGCCGCGCCGTCCCTCGAAATCGACCTCGCGCGCCGCGCCCGCCGAAAAGCCTTCCAGCCGGATCAGCCCCTCGCCGGGCGAGGGCTCCCAGGCCGGAAACAGATGCTCGGCCTCGCGCCCGACCATGAGCTTTACCAGCGCGTCCGGCGCGACGCCCCGGAGCGAGCGGTCGGCCGTCACCACGCCGTCCTTCAGGATGGTGACATGGGAGCAGAGCGCCATGACCTCGTTGAGGCGGTGCGAGATGTAGAGAAGCGCCAGCCCTTCGCCCGCAAGGCGCAGGACGAGATCGGCCAAGATGCCGGCCTCGTGCGCGGAGAGCGAGGAGGTCGGCTCGTCGAGGATCAGAACGCGGGGGCTGCGGAACAGCGCCTTGGCGATCTCCACCATCTGCCGGCGGCCGAGCGGCAGCGCGCCGACCGGGGTCTCGGGCGGCTCGTCGATGCCCACCATCCGGCAGACGCGCTCCACGCCTTGCCGCAGCGCGCGGTAGTCCACGAGGCCGAAGCGCCGGGGATAGGCGCCGAGGCCGATATTCTCGGCGATGGAGAGTTCCGCCGTCAGGCTCAGTTCCTGCTGAACCACGGCGATGCCGGCCTTGCGCGCGGCTCCCGGCGAGAAGCCGGAGACGGGCCGCCCACCCAGCACGATCTCGCCCTGATCCGGCGCGAGCGCGCCGGACAGGAGATTGATCAGCGTCGATTTGCCCGCGCCGTTCTCGCCGAGCAGCGCATGGACGCGGCCGGGCCGAAGGGCGATATCGACGCCCTTCAGAACCGGATTGCCGAAGAAGCCGCGATGAACGCCGCGCGCCGCGAGCAGCGCCGGGCCGTCGTATCTGTCTGTGCCGTCCATCGCGCGCCTCCCCGCTTCGCTTGGGTCTTACTGCGCCAGAAGCTTGTCGAAGAGCGACTTGTCATAGGCCGAGTAGATATAGCCGTCGGCGGGGAACTCGCTGGCGCGGGCGAGATAGGTGTCGATGGTGGAATCGTCGATCACCGGCAGCGGCACCTTGACGAAGGCGGGCACCGGCTTGCCATCCAGCGCCTGAACCGCCGTATAGACGGCGAGCGCGCCGAGCCAGTTGGGCTGCATGGTGGCCCAGCCCTTGATGCCCTTTTCCTTCCAGAGCTCCAGGAACTGGCGGGCGTTTTCGCCCGTCGTGGGCACGGGCTCGCGGCCCTGCCGGTCGAAGGCCAGAAGCGCGCCCGCCGACAAAGCGCCGCCCAGCGACAGAACGCCGTCGATCTCCGGGTTGGCGAAGAGAAGACTCGTCATCGCCTCCTGCGCCGGGGCGACGTTGTATTCGGTGTTGGTCTCGGTGATGATCTCCAGCCCCTTGTTGGCGTCGAGCACGGGCTGCGCGCCCTTGCGCCGGTCATCGCTGACCGAGACGCCCGCCGGGCCGTTCATGATGATGATCTTCCCCTTGCCGCCGAGCTGATCCACCATCCACTGCGCGGCCTTGGAGCCCCATTCGTTGGAATCGGTGTTGATCTTGGCGGTCACCTTGTCCGTATCGACGAGGCTGTCGAAGTTCACCACCGCAATGCCCTTGTCGCAAGCATCGGAAATCACGCGGTCGAGCGCGGTGGAGGAGCCGGCGATCACGATGATCGCGTCCACATTGGCGTCGATCATGGACTGGATCTGCTGGATCTGCGTCTGGGCGTTGCCCTGCGCGTCCGTCACCATCAGATCCTTGACGCGCCCGTCCTTCTTCAGCGCCTCGACCTCGGCCGTGATCGTGCCTTCGGTCTGCTTCATCCAGGTCGGCACGGAATAGATGTTCGCCCAGCCGACCGTGTAGGGCGCCTTGCGGTCGCCCTTGATGCAGTTGGCGGCGGCCTCGGCTCCGCCGGCCCCGAGGAGCGTTGCGCCGAGGCCGAGACATGTGACGGCCGCGCTGAGGGCGAGGCGGCGGGAAATCGGGGATGGCACTGTCATGAACGTCTCCACGGGGTCGTGATGAGATCTGCACGAGAAGCTGCTTGACAACGTTATCATCCGGGAGCCAGTTATGACAACGTTGTCACGATGAAAAATATGGCTCGCCTAATTTCTGGTCATTCGACTGGATCGGCAACGCCGACCCAAGCCTCCTGCCCCGGCACTCCCACTCCCACTCCCACTCCCACTCCCAGAGACGAACCCATGATCCAGCGTTTTCAAAAAGGCTCGCGCATGTCGCAGGCCGTCGCCTATGGCGGCATGGTCCATATCGCCGGCCAGGTGGCCGATACCCGGAAGGGCACGATCGAAGTGCAGACGCGCGAAGTGCTCGCCAAGATCGAGGCGCTGCTGGCGGAAGCGGGCAGCGACACGTCCAAGCTCGTCGCGGTCAATGTCTTCTTGCCCCACATCACCGATTTCGACGCGATGAACGTCATCTACGACGCCTGGGTCGACAGGAACGAGCCGCCGGCCCGCGCCTGCACGGAAGCCCGGCTCGCCGATCCCGACCTGCGCGTCGAGATGACCGCGATCGCAGCTCTCTGATCCCCTCTTTCGGCCGGGTGGGCGCGGCGCGCGCTCCCCGGCGGAGGCTTTCATGCACACCGGTCTCTTTCATTCGATCGATTTCGAGCGGGACGGCAAGCACCTGTCCCATCTCGGCATTCCCTTTTCGGTCGATCGCTCGCCCTACTATCAGGTGAAAATCCCGATCTGCCGCATCCGCAACGGGTCCGGCCCGCGCGTTCTCCTCATGGCCGGCAACCATGGCGACGAATACGAGGGCGAAATCTGCCTGACGCGGCTGGTGCGCCGGCTGGAGCCCGGCATGATCCGGGGCGAACTCACGATCCTGCCCTTCGCCAACCATCCGGCGGTCATGGCCGCGCGCCGCCGCTCGCCGCTGGACGAGGGCAATCTCAACCGCGCCTTCCCCGGCGACCCCGCGGGCACGCCGACCTTCCGCATGGCGCATTTCCTGGAAAGCGAGCTTTTCCCCCGGCATGACGTGGTGGTGGACCTGCATTCGGGCGGCACGTCCATGGAGCATCTGCCCTGCGCCCTGATTGAGCGGCAAGGCCCGCCCGAACGCTTTGCCCGCGCGCTGGAGCTGATGAAGGCCATGGGCCTCGCCTATGGCTTCGTCGCCGAGAACGGCGCGAGCGCCCCGACCTCCATGGCCGGCGCGGCGCGGGCCGGCGCCATCGGCCTCTCCGGCGAGTTCGGCGGTGGGGGCACGGCGACGCGCGACAGCGTGCGGGGCACCGAGCGCGCGCTCGACAATCTCCTCCTGAAACTCGGCATGGTGGAAACGCCGCCCTTCGGCACCGACCCGAGCGCCTTCGAGACCATGACGATCCTCGCGCTGGAAAGCCACGAACAGGCGATCTTCGCCACGCATCGCGGCTGGTTCGAGCCGGCCGTGGCACTCGGGGACCGGGTGGAGGCGGGGGATCTGGCCGGTTGGTATCATGATTTCGAGCGCATCGAGCGGCCGGAAGAGGAACTGCGCTTTCAGCGCGGCGGCATCGTCCTGTCGCGGCGGCTCCACACCGATTGCCGATCGGGCGATTGTCTGATCCAAGTGGCGCGCATCGTCGGCGAGGCCGGCTGAGATTTCAACGAGGACGTGCGACCCTTCATGACGGACGCGGCATCGGCCCCGGCGGGCCAGCGGGAGAATCTGCCCCTCCCCTCCTATGACGAGGTCGTTCGCGTTCGCTCCGCCGCCAAACGCGCGCCCGACAAAGCTCGGACCGCGCTCATCGCCCGCCCGCCGCGCATCGAGGATGTCGCGCGCGAGGCGGGCGTTTCGCCCATCACCGTCTCGCGCGCGCTGCGCTCGCCCGGCCTCGTCTCGCCCGCGACGCTGGAGCGGGTGCGCATTGTCGTGGAAAAGACGGGCTATGTCTCCAACCCGCACGCTTCGGCGCTGCGCTCGGGCCGCTCCAGCGTGGTGGCCGCCTTCGTCTCCAATCTCGTCAGCCAGCAATATCACGAGGCGGCGGACGCTTGCGGCGAGGTGCTGGAGGCGGCGGGCTATCAGCTGATGATCGGCCAGACCTCCTATTCCTACGCGCGCGAAACGGCGGCGGTGCATTCGCTGCGCGCGCTGAAGCCTGCGGCCGTCTTCTTCACGGGCGTCGTGGAGCTGGAAGACAACCGGAATTTTCTGCGCGATCTCGGCGTGCCCGTGGTGGAAAGCTGGGCCTTCCCGCGCGATCCCATCGACATGCTGGTCGGCATTTCCAACACGGATGGCGGGCGCATGGCGGCCGAGCATCTCATCTCGCGCGGGCGTCGCCGCCTCGCCTTCGTCGGGCGCAGCGGCGGGCGCGGGCGGCTGCGGCTGAAAGGGTTCGAGGCGCGCGCAAGCGAACTCGGCGCCGAGATCGTGGTGATCCGCGAGGTCGAGCATGTGCGCTCCATGTCGGAGGGGCATGTCGTCCTGCGCGAACTCGTGGCCTCCGACACCAAGGCCGACGCGGTGTTCTTCGCCAACGACCTGCTGGCCATCGGCGCGCTTCTGGAAGCACGCCGCCTCGGGCTCACCGTGCCCGACGATCTCGCCATCCTTGGCATGGGCGACAGCGAATTCGCCGCCCAGATGACCCCCTCCCTCTCCACCATCGCCATCGACGGCGCGGCCATCGGCCGCCGCGCGGGCGAGCTTCTGGCCGACCGCCTGCTGGAGCGCTCAGCCCAAGCGGTGTCGGAGCATGTGCCGCTGCGCCTCGTGGCGCGAGACAGCAGCTAGCCGAGCCGCTTTGTCAGAGAGGTCGTAGCCCTCGGTGAAGTCGGAGCGAGATGCCGGCGTCGAGACACCGAATTATCTCGCCGCGTCCCGATTGGGGGGCGCTCCCCGAAGCTCGCATCCTCGACGGCAATCGACCACCCGCTCATGCGCGCCGGATACCGGGCGCGCCGGAGGGATCGGCGCAACCCAGAAGCCGGATACCACGACCGGCTCCCGCCGCGCCGTTCGAGCCGTGGCGTCCGCCTCGGGTCAGGACGCCTCCGACGGCAGCGCTTGCGCGCGTAGGAACTCGATGATCGCGGAAAAATCCCGCCCGCCGCCGCCCGCCGCGCCGAAGGCCTCGAAGAGATTGCGCGCGGTCGAGCCGAGCGGGGTCGGGGCGGCGCTCGCCTCGGCCGCTTGCGTGGCGAGCCGGAGATCCTTCAGCATCAGCGCCGTGGCGAAACCCGGCGCATAGTCGCGATTGGCCGGCGAGGCCGGCACCGGGCCGGGCACGGGGCAATAGGTGTTCACCGACCAGCACTGCCCGGACGAGGTGGACAGGACATCGAAAAGCGCCTGCCGATCGAGCCCCAGCCGCTCGCCGAGCAGAAAGGCCTCGGCTGCCCCGATCATGGAAATGCCGAGCAGCATGTTGTTGCAGAGCTTGGCCGCCTGCCCCGCGCCGGGGCCGCCGCAGGGGATCAACCGCCCGGCCATGGGCTGGAGAAGCGGGCGCGCCGCCTCGATCGCGGCCCCCTCGCCGCCGAGCATGAAGCTCAGCGTGCCGGCCTCCGCGCCACTCGTCCCGCCCGAAACGGGCGCGTCCACCGTCAGGCAGTGCGGCAGGAGTGCATGGGCGGCGCGGGCGCTTTCGACGTCGATCGTGGAAGAATCCACGACGACGACGCCCTCCCCGACGAGACCGGCCAGTTCGCGCCAGACCTCCAGCACCAGCGCGCCGCTCGGCAGCATGGTGACGATGGCGTCCGCCCCCTCGACCGCCTCGCGAAGCGTCGCCGCCGGCTGGATGCCGCGCTCGGCGGCGCGGGCCACGGCCTCGGGCACGGCGTCGAAGCCCCGGACGACATGGCCCGCCTTGACGAGATTGGCGGCCATCGGGCCGCCCATATTGCCGAGGCCGATAAAGGCGAAAAGGGTCATCTCAGTCTCCTGCGGAGGGGAAGAGCGAGGAATGGGGGCGCAGCGAGGCGACGAGCGCGGGCGCATCGACCTCGGCCAGCGTCGCCGGTCGCCAGACGGGGTTGCGATCCTTGTCCACCACGGCGGCGCGCACGCCTTCGTAGAAATCGTGGCCCTGGAGGATCGCGGCATCGGCGGCGTATTCCCGGTCGAGGCAGGTTTCCAGATCGGGCGAGCGAAGCGCTTCCTGAAGGAGATGCAGCGTCAGGACGAGGCTGGTGGGCGATTTGGCGTCGAGCAGCGCCAGCGTTTCGGCCGAAAACGCCGAGCCATCCGCTCGAAGGGCCGACAGGATCGCGCTGATGTCGGCGCCCGCGAAAACCGCCTCGATCAGGCCCGCATGATCGGCGAGCCGAGAGGGACCGGGATCGGCGGCATGGGCCGCCAGCGCCGCGTCGGCGGGGCGGCCGGCAGCGAGATCGGCGAGGAGCGCCGGGATGGCATCCGAGGGGATCATCGTGTCGGCCAACCCTGCCGCGATCGCATCCGCCGCCCCGACCGAGGCCCCCGTCAGCCCCAGCCAGAAGCCCAGCCGATGCGGCGCGCGCGACAGAGCGAACGTGCCGCCGACATCGGGGAAATAGCCGATGCCGGTTTCGGGCATGGCAAAGCGCGTGCGCTCGGTGACGACGCGGTGGCTGCCATGCACCGACAGCCCGACGCCGCCGCCCATGCAGATGCCGTCCATCACGGCGACCCAGGGCTTGGGGCTCCGGGCGATGCGCGCGTTCAGCCGGTATTCCTCGGCCCAGAAGCCGAGCGCTTCCTCCGGCTGCGTCCGGCCGACGCGCCAGATCATCTTGATGTCGCCGCCCGCGCAGAGCGCCCGGCCCTCGCCGGTCAGCGCGACGGCGCGCACGCTGTCGTCCCGCTCGAACCGGTCGAGCGCGTCCGCGATGGCGCGAATCATGCCGAGATCGAGACTGTTCAGCGCCTCCGGCCTGTCGAGATGAATGCGCCCGAGCGCACCGTCCACCTCGGCGCGGACGAACGGGCTCGTCATGCCCCGGCCTCCGGGTCGGAGGGCGCGGCGTCGCTCTTTTCGTGGAACCGCGCCGGGCGCTTTTCCACGAAGGCCGCCATGCCCTCGCGCTGGTCCGGCGTGCCGAACAGGCGGTGGAACACGGCGCGCTCATAGCGCACGCCTTCGGCCAGCGGCAGTTCCTCGGCCTTCGCCACCGCTTCGCGCGCCAGCCGCACCGCCGCGCGCGAATGGACGGCGATCTCGGCCGCCGCCGCCATGGCCGTGGGCACGACCTCCTCGTCCGGCACGACGCGCGCCACCAGCCCGGCGCGCAGCGCCTCGTCGGCGCGCATGGTGCGGCCGGTCAGATGCAGGTCCATGGCGAGCGAGCGGCCGATC
Organism: Aureimonas sp. N4; assembly: GCF_001463925.1. Lineage (NCBI taxonomy): Bacteria > Pseudomonadati > Pseudomonadota > Alphaproteobacteria > Hyphomicrobiales > Aurantimonadaceae > Aureimonas > Aureimonas sp. N4. The sequence goes on from NZ_BBWS01000054.1 coordinate 112,401, forward strand.
AGCCGCGTCATGCGCTGCGTGCCGCCCATGCCGGCGATGACGCCGAGCTTCACCTCCGGCTGGCCGAAGCGCGCGCCCTCGCCCGCAATGGCGAAGTCGCACATCATCACGACCTCGCAGCCCCCGCCCAGCGCATAGCCGTTGACGGCCGCGATCTTGGGGATGCGGCACGCGGCGAAGCGGTCCCAGATCGCGAAGAAATCGGCCTCCACCATTTCCTCGGCGCTCTTGCCGGCCATCTCGGCGATATCGGCGCCGGCGGCGAAGGCCTTGGGCGAGCCGGTCAGGACCATCGCGCCGATGCTGCGATCCCGGTCCAGCGCTTCGGTGGCGGCCACGAGTTCCTCGGCCAGCGCCAGGTTCAGCGCGTTGAGCTGCGCCGGGCGGTTGAGGCGCACGAGGGCGACGCGGCCTTCCCGCGTGACGTCGATGAGATCAGCCATGGAATATCCCTTCAAAGCGCGCGGGCGATCACGAGGCGCTGCACCTCGCTGGTGCCCTCGTAGATCTGGCAGATGCGGGCATCGCGATAAATGCGCTCGACGGGATAGTCGGCGAGATAGCCATAGCCGCCATGCACCTGGATCGCGGCCGAACACACGCGCTCCGCCATTTCGGAGGCGTAGAGCTTGGCCATGGACGCCTCCTGAAGGCAGGGCCGGCCCGCCTCCTTCAGCGCGGCGGCGTGGAGCGTGAGCTGCCGGGCGGCCTCGATTTCTGTCGCCATGTCGGCCAGGCGGAAGCCGACGCCCTGATGCTCCAGGATCGGCTTGCCGAAGCTCTTGCGCTCCTTGGCGTAGCTCGTCGCCGCCTCGAACGCGGCGCGCGCCATGCCCACGGCCTGCGCGGCGATGCCGATGCGCCCGCCCTCCAGATTGGCGAGCGCGATGCGATAGCCCTCGCCTTCCGCGCCCAGACGGTTTTCAGCGGGCACACGCATGGTCTCGAAGGCGAGCGCGCAGGTGTCGGAGCTTTTGATGCCGAGCTTGTGCTCGACCGAGAGCACCTGATAGCCCGGCGTGTCGGTCGGCACGATAAAGGCCGAGATGCCTTTCTTGCCCGCGTCCGGGTCGGTCAGGGCAAAGACGATCACCATCTGCCCGTTTTGGCCGGAGGTGATGAACTGCTTGGCGCCGTCGATCACGTAATGGTCGCCGTCGCGCCGGGCGCGGGTTTTCAGGGCGGAGGCGTCGGAGCCCGTGTGCGGCTCGGTCAGCGCGAAACCGCCGATCCATTCGCCCGACGCGAGTTTCGGCAGAAAACGCTGCTTCTGCTCGTCCGTGCCGAAGCGCAGGATCGGCACACAACCGACCGAGGAATGAACGGAAACGATGGTCGAGCAAGCCCCGTCCGCCGCCGCGATCTCCTCCAGCGCGAGCGCATAGGCGACGGTTCCCGCATCCGAGCCGCCATACTCTTCGGGCACCAGCATCCCGAGAAAGCCGAGCGCGCCCATTTCGCGCAATTCCTCGCGCGGGAAGGCGCTGTCGCGGTCGCGCGCGGCGGCGCCGGGAGCCAAGCGCTCCTGCGCGAAGTCGCGCACGGCATCGCGAATGTCTTCCTGAAGGTCCGTCAGCAGCATCAGTGCATCCTTTCGATCGCGACCGCCGTCGCCTCGCCGCCGCCGATGCAGAGGCTCGCCATGCCGCGCTCCAGGCCGTTCGCCTCCAGCGCGGCAAGCAGGGTCACCAGGATCCGCGCGCCCGACGCGCCGATCGGATGGCCGAGCGCGCAGGCCCCGCCGTTGACGTTCACCTTGTCGGCCGGAAGGTCGAGGTCGCGCATGGCGGCGAGCGCCACCACGGCGAAGGCCTCGTTGATTTCGAAGAGATCGATCTCATCGAGCGCCAGCCCCGTGCGCTCGCTCAAGCGACGCAGCGCGCCGATCGGCGCGGTGGCAAAGAGCGAAGGCTTGCCTGCGAAGCTCGCATGGCCGACGATCCGCGCGCGCGGCGTCAGCCCGCGCCGTTCGGCCTCGCTCGCGCGCATCAGCACCAGCGCCGCCGCCCCGTCCGAGATGGAGGAGGCGTTGGCCGCCGTCACCGTGCCGCCCTCGCGGAAGGCGGGTTTGAGCGTCGGGATCTTCTCGGGGCGCGCCTTGCCCGGCTGCTCGTCGATCCGAACCTCCGTCTCCACCCGGCCCGTCTTGACCCGGACCGGCACGATCTCGGCTTCGAACCGCCCGCCCGCAATGGCGGCCTGCGCGCGCGACAGCGAAGCGAGCGCATAGGCGTCCTGCACCTCGCGGGTGAACTGGTAGCTTTGCGCGCAATCCTCGGCGAAGGAGCCCATCAGGCGGCCCGGCTCATAGGCGTCTTCCAGCCCGTCCAGAAACATATGGTCGAGCATCTGGCCATGGCCCATGCGCTGGCCGGCGCGCGCCTTCGGCAGGAGATAGGGGGCGTTCGACATGCTCTCCATGCCGCCCGCCACCACCACATCGGCCGAGCCCGCGAGAAGCATGTCATGCGCCAGCATGGCGGCCTTCATGCCCGAGCCGCACATCTTGTTGAGCGTGGTCGCCCCCGCCCCCAGCGGCAGGCCGGCGGCGAGCCCCGCCTGCCGCGCGGGCGCCTGCCCCTGGCCGGCGGCCAGCACGCAGCCCATGACGATCTCGGACACGGCGTCCGGCTCCACCCCGCCCCGCTCCAGCGCGCCGGAAATGGCGGCCGCGCCGAGCATGGAGGCGGACAGGGCGGCAAGGTCGCCCATGAAGCCGCCCATCGGCGAGCGGGCGGCCGAGACGATGACGACGGGATCGCGTTCGCTCATGGTTTTCTCCTTATCCCTCAGCGCGGCGGCATGCGAATGGCGCCGTCGAGGCGGATCGTCTCGCCGTTCAGCATCAGGTTTTCGACGATATGGCGCACCAGCGCGGCATATTCGGACGGCTGCCCGAGGCGGGGCGGAAAGGGCACGGCGGCCCCCAGCGCCTCCTGCACATCCTTTGGCATTCCCGCGACCATCGGCGTCTCAAAAATGCCGGGCGCGATGGCCACGACGCGGATCGCGTGGCGCGCCAGATCGCGCGCGGCCGGCAGCGTCAGTGCCGCGACCCCGCCCTTGGAGGCGGCATAGGCGGCCTGCCCGATCTGCCCTTCGAAGGCGGCGACCGAGGCGGTGTTGACGATGACGCCGCGCTCGCCCGCCTCGCCCGGCTCCTGCCCCGCCATGGCTGAGGCGGCAAGGCGCAGCATGTTGAACGTGCCGGTCAGATTGATCGCGACGACGCGCGCGAAGGTGCCGAGATCGTGCGGCCCCTCGCGACCGACGATCCGCTCGCCCGGCGCGATGCCCGCGCAGTTCACCAAAACGTCGATCCGCCCCAAGGCCGCGAGCGCGGCCGCGACAGCCGCCTCCCCGTCCTCGGCGCTCGTCACATCGGCGCGGCGAAAGCGGGCCCGCGCGCCGAGCCGAGAGGCCAGCGCCGCCCCGGCCGCCTCATTGACGTCGAGCAGCAGGACGTTCGCACCCGCCTCCACCGCCATCTCCGCCACGCCCGCCCCGAGGCCCGACCCGGCCCCGGTGACGACGAAACTGCTGTTCTCGATCTTCATGACGCGCCCTTCTCAGCCCGGCTGGCTCTTGGCGATCTCGCTCTTGCGCAAGACGAAGCGCTGGATCTTCCCGCTCGGCGTCTTGGGAAGCTCGTCCACGAACTCCACCTGGCGCGGATAGGCATGGGCCGAGAGGCGGCGCTTCACGTGGCTGGCCAGTTCGTCGGCCAGCGCCGGCGTTCCTCTCACACCGTCCGCCAGCACCACGAAGGCCTTGACGATCTCGGTCCGCTCGGGGTCGGGCACGCCGATCACGGCGGTTTCCACCACGGCGGGATGCTCGATCAGCGCGCTTTCCACGTCGAAAGGCCCGATGCGATAGCCCGCCGAGGTGATGATGTCGTCCGAGCGCCCGACGAAGCTGAACGAGCCGTCAGGCTCCAGTTCCACCGTGTCGCCGGTGCGATAGTAGCCGCCCGCGATGGCCGGGGTGTCCTGATGATAATAGCCCCGGAACCACAGGAGCGGCGAGCGCGCGATATCGACGGCGAGAATGCCCGGCCGGTTGGGTCCGAGCTCGTTGCCCGCCTCGTCCAGCACGGCCATGCGATAGCCGGGCATCGGCAGACCCGAGGAGCCGGGGCGCACAGGGTGCGCCAACCCGTGATGGTTGTTGACCATCATGCCGTTCTCGGTCTGCCCGTAATGGTCGTGGATGGGTACGGCCAGATGCGCCTCGAACCAGCGCATGACCTCCGGGTTCAGCGGCTCGCCCGCGCTGCTGACGAGGCGCAGGGCGCCCTTCACCGGCTCTGCCAGCTCCGGCCCGGCGGCGATCAGAAGGCGATAGGCCGTGGGCGAGCCGGCGAGATTGGTGACGCCCATGCGCTGGATGATGCGATAGGTGCTCTCAGCCGTGAAACCGCCCTCATAAAGGAGGGTCGCGCATCCCAGCATCAACGGGCCTGTGATGGCGTAATAGAGCCCATAGGCCCAGCCGGGATCGGCGATGTTCCAGAACGTGTCGTCGGCGCGCAGGTCGATGGCATAGCGCATATAGGCCGAAATGGCGTTGAGCGCGCGCAAGGGCACGGGCACGCCCTTGGCCGCCCCGGTCGTGCCCGAGGTGGACATCAGCATGAAGAGATCGTCGCCCCGGCGCGATACCGGCGCGAATGTCGGCTCGGAGGCCTGCAGCGCGGCACGAAAGTCGAGATCGCCCGCCGGCACCGCGCCGGGTTCGGCCACGATCGCCACGCGAGGACACCCCTCCACCTCGTCGAGCTTTCCCCGGTTGGCCGGATTGGTGACCACCAGCTTCGCGCCGCCCAGCCGCAGACGATGCTCGATCGCCTTCGGGCCGAAGGCGGTGAAGAGCGGCTGATAGATGGCTCCCAGACGCCAGGCCCCCAGAATCGCCACCACAAGCTCCAAGGTGCGCGGCAGGAGTCCGGCAACGACATCCCCCGGCCCGACGCGCTCGGCGCGAAACACGTTCGCCGCGCGGGCCGACAGGGCCTGCAGGTCCTCGAACGTATAGCTCGCCAGGGTCTCGTCGGCGGAGAGACAGCGCAGCGCCACACGCCCCTCGCCCACGTAACGGTCGCAGCATTCCACGCAGGCATTGATCGCCGATGCCGGATCTCCGGCCAGACGCGCCTGCGCGTCTTCCAGCCGGAACGTCTCGTATTCTTCTCGATAGTCGCGGCGCGTCGCGCCGACGGCTTCTGTCGACATGCGGTTTCTCCCTACTCCCGCGCCAATGGCGTCTCCCCGGGATTTGAAAGCGTCCGACAAAGCCAGCGAGGGCGGCCTGTCGTTTCCGGGTCTCACGGCGTCGCCGCCCTGAAGCCCGGTCCACCGACAGCCCTCCTCCGCACGGATTCGTCAGCCGCTTCGAACGCGACTGTATCAAAGATGGCCCTGCGAACAATCGCCGATGCGCTCACGCAAAAGGATCGGATCTGCCCTACCCACCGGCGCAGATCATCGGCTCGACGGCAGCGGCGGATGATCTCACCCGGCTTCGCTTTGGACACGCGGGGCGACCTTCGCGAAGCCGGATCGCCTCCCGCCCGGTGCCGGCGAGTGTCGGCATCCAGATCCGCCTACCCAGCGCGCGCGCGTCTCCGCGAAGGTCGATTACGGCTGGCGATTGTCGCATCGCTCATCAAAAAGGTCTCCGGCCTCAGCGCGCGGAGCCGAGTGGGCGGCTCCCGATCCTGCACACGGTCGTCTTGGCGATCCGGGCGGACAGTTGACGCAGCGTGGGAGGCAGAGGCCTTCCGGGCTCCGGGCTCTCTTCCCGCCGATGCGTGTCGCGCGTTCGAACTGCACGAGTAACTTCTGGTCTGATCTCACGGCGAGGTAAGAGCGACACCTGCAACGCGGCTCATCGGGTCTCAATTGACTCTGTTGGTTTCCGCGCCTTGGTGTCGCTCGTTGACACCATCTGTCTTCGCCTTGGCCGCAAACCGCATGACGTTTCGGGCGATACCGGTTTCGCTGATGAGGCGAACCTTCGGACGCTGATGCCTTTCAGCGAAAACCACGTGCCTTGGGGCCAGTCGTGGCGTGGCGCCCGGGATGAGATGGATCAATGAGGAAGCTCTCGATGCGAGCCGTAGGTCTGCGGTCGAAGTTGCGGGCCTCCGAAGCGATTTCCGCTCGCTCAAGCCGGTTGTCCAGCCGGTGTTCGAGCAGATGGGAGGCGTCCGGCAAGTCCCATAGCGCGGACTGCTTCAGGTCGGCTCTGATTGGTTCATGAACCGCACCGCCAAACATCTCGCGTAGCCGGTCGAGGTCGGGTGCCGACGCAAGCTCTGGATCGTCGCCGATGGGCTTTTAGGGCTAACGGCTCTCCTAATCCGCTCTGCGAACGATCAGCTCAGACCCATCGGTTAGGGCCACCGCGTCCGCAACGGAGCATCCGGGCGGAACGGGAGCGCCAACCTGCCCGAGTTTCGACCCGATCTTGTCGGGCTTGGGACGTTTGTCGTGTCCGAGCCCCCATTCTCCGAATGCCGCATTTCAAGGCCAGCGAATTCGGCAAGGGCTGCATCTTGGGCGCAATCTGGTCCGGCCTGACGACGCGCGTCATCGGAGCGGACACGCAATCTCCGGACTTCACCCGACTTCGACCTTGGCAGCTGCCAAGGTTTTCGGTTTCAGCGGCGCTACCACGCCCGCGAGAATAGCCGCATCGCCGGCGTGGTAGCGGCGGCCAACCTGAGCGGGCCGTTCGCGGGGCCTCAAGGTGCCGCAAATCCCGCTCTGCCCTCTGTCCATCGCCACAAAACCTTGGCAGCTGCCAAGGTCGGGCGCTTCTCATTTTTCAGCGCTCCGCCTTCCAGCGCTCGAAACGGGCGGCCATGTCCGGCAGATCCTGGCGCAGAAAAGCCGCCCAGTCATCGGCGACCGCGCGCTCCGGCACCAGTTGCATCGAGCCGCGCGAGAAGCGGGCTTGCGCGATGCGGCGGCCTTGAGCGTCGTGAAGGTCCATCGTGCTGTCGCCGCTATCGGCTTCGCCGCGCAGCACGGCCAGCGCTGCCTGGAGACGACCGTCGGATGTCGGAACCTTAGCAGGTGACAAGGATTCGGGAAGCTGCGCCAGCCGCGCGGGGAAGGTCTCGGCGAGCTTGGCCATCTCGACCCAACGCGGACGCCCCGCCTTCGGCGCACGCCCGATGCGTAGGATCACATCCTCCGGCAGAGCGCGAAGCACCATGCGAAAGCGCGCCAGTTCCGGATCGTCGATGCCCAGCGCCGCACGAATATCCCGCGCCTTCAAGCCGGCCTGCTCCAGCGTGGCGGCGAACCGCGCGCGCTCGATCCAGGTCAGATCCTGCCGCTCGGCATTCTCGATGCCCTGAGACACCGCGACCTCCGCGTCGCTCTTGGCGACGACGATGACGCGCAGCGGCAGGCCGAGATCGCGGGCCGCGCGCCAGCGACGGTGGCCGAAGACCAACTGGAAACGACCGGGGGCGTCCGGGTGCGGGCGCACCTCGGCGGGCACTTTCTGGCCCTCTTCGGCAAAGCGCGCGCGGAACCCGTCGAAACCCGCCTCGTCGTCATCCGGCATCCGGTCCCGAAACGGCGAGGGGTCGATCAGCGCGGCGTCAATGTCTCGTGTGCCGCCCGCCTCCACCAGCGCCTGAAGGCGGTCGCGTTCTTCGCGCAGTTCGGCGATGGAGCGCTGCGTCGCGCCGATCACCGAAGCGCCGACACGCTGTGCCAACCCGCTCGTTTGCGGAGCGGGCGTGGACAGCGAGGCCGGAGGGGCGGCGGGCGCCGTAGCGGGAGCTGCGGTCACGGCGGGGTCGGACGGGGGAGGGGATGCGTTGCCGGAGTCCGTCTTTGGCACGGCTGCCTCGCTCGCCTGCGCCTTCGCTTCGGCAGCGAAGGAGGCGAAATTCGCCAGAATGGATTTGCGCGGTCCCTTGCTCATGCTCGGCCCCATCCCTGCCAGATCAGTTCCAGAATACGCTGGTTCACCGCGTCCATGGACTCGCGCGCGCGCTTCACCGTGCTCGCGCCGACATGTCCCGGCTCCAGCTCGTAGAGCGTGCGCTTGGCGAGACCCGCCGTCTCGATCGCCGTGCTCTCCACCGCGGTCGGGATCAACACGTCCTCGCCGAACAGGCTGCGCAACATGGCGACGACATGAACCTGGCTCTGATCGTTCGGGTCGTGGCGCGTGATAAGATAGCGCAGGAAGTCCTGGCTGAGATTCGCCCCGGCCTCGCGTACCACGCCGATGAGATCCCCCATCATCAGGAGGAACTGGCTCATGGACATGACGTCCAGCATGGCGGGATGGACGGTGACGATCAGTCCGGTGGACGCATAGATCGCGCCGAGCGTCAGGAAGCCGAGCGAGGGCGGGGTGTCGAGAAGCACGATATCGTAATCGTCCTCGACCTCGGCGATGGCGAGCCGCAGCCGCTCGAAGAACACACCGTCCATGCCCGCCGCGCCGCCCGCCAGCGCGCGCGGCGTCTCATGCTCGTATTCCATCACCTCGATATTGCCGGGAATGAGATCGATGCCGGTAAAGTAAGTCTGACGTACGATTTCCCGCATGGGGCGGCGCGCCTCGTCGTAGCGCAGCGCGGCATAGATCGTCTCGTTGTGCCCGACATCCATTTCCGGCTGAAATCCGAACATGGCGGACAGCGAGGCCTGCGGATCGAGATCGATCGCCAGAACGCGCAGGCCCGCGAGCGCCAGATAGTGCGCCAGATGCGCGCTGGTCGTGGTCTTGGCGCTGCCGCCCTTGAAGTTGGCGATCGAGAGGATCTGAAGCCGCTCGCCCTCGCGCCGGCGCGGCAGAAAGCGCAGGGCCTCCGCCGGCTTCATCTGCGCGAAGAACTCGCGCAGCTCGTTGATCTGCGCCAAGGTATAGGCGCGATGGTTGTTGTCGAGCCGGGCGGGCGCGGGACCCTTGCCCTCGATGGACAGCGTGCGCAGCGTGGATTCCGGGATCGAGGTCAGCTTCGAGACCTCATGGGTCATGAAAAATCGGAGGTTCTTGCGCGCGTCCGGCGGATACATCTGCTGGCGTCGCGCCAGCAGCTCGGCCGAAAGAATCGCGCCGTGACGCACGACCTTTTCGGCCGGGTCTTCAGAGAGAATCGGGACGGCTGACGAGTTCATGAGCGGAAATCGGTCCTTCTGACGGGTCTTGCCCAACTTTTATCGCATAAGCCGTCGGGAGGTAAGGGCAGGACAAGCCTTGGCCGGCACAACAGGTCAGCCTGACGTCAGCCCCAGCATTATCAGAGGCTTAGCGTCCGGACGAGCGTCTTCTTCGCGCTCGGAATCCAGCATTCTGTCCCCGATTTATCCCCGCCGCGCCCTGTTCGGGCAGATTGGCGGGAGGTGCGGGGGGTGGCCTTCGCGAAATGAGTCACGTAACCCTTTCTAGTAACCGTTAGGAATTGAGTCTGATCGATGACCCGAAGAACCACCACAGAGGCCGTTGCCGCCACGCGCGCTCGCCGTCGTGCCGCTGGTCTTCGCTCGACCGAAACAGTTCTTCACGAAAGCGAGATCGCCGCGCTGGACGAGGTGAAGGAACGTCTGGGCGTACAATCGCGCTCGGATGTGATCCGCGTCCTCATCGCGAAGTCCGATCTCGCCACGCTCACAGAGGCCGATGCCGACCTCCTGAAAACGCAGGAGGCGTGAGGCCCATGTCCATCATCAACCGGGAGACGCCATAGGCAAAGAAAAAGGCCCCGAAGCGGGAGCCGCCGGAGCCTTCATCTGTGATGCGTGGTTGCTCGCAGGTTTAGCCTCCTTCGCCTTCATCGTCAAATGAAATTGCGGCTTCCCGCCACGGCCTCGCTTTGCCTCGCGCAAGGAGAGAGACCATGTCGGAGGAACATTCCCGCACGCCCCTGAGCGTGCGAGGGTCGGCGCTTGACCTTTTGAAGGGTCGAGCTGTCGAAACGATGACGCTCGGCCCCATCACGGGCGCCGAAGAAGGGGAGGGGGCCGCGCTCCATCCCGACTTTCTCGCGCGCGCCGCGATCTGGCGCGATCACACGGCCGGTCTGATTTCGATCAGTGAAGCGCGCCGACGCTCTGAAGCAATCGGCGCGCAAGGCGCGGCGCCGTCTGCGGCGGCGTCCACTCTCATTCAACGCAAGCCCCGCGCCTCGGCCGTCGCATCGCCCCGTCATGCCCGCCCGGCCCCGCGCGAAAGCCGGCAATATTCCGGCGCGATGGCGACCACGGCCGCGCGCGATGACCGGCTGACGCCCAATGCCAAGGCCTTCCTGCAAGTGCTGCGTGCGCGCTGCGGCAAGACACGGCAGACCGCCATCACCAAGGGCACGATGGGGGCCGTCATGGCGCGCTCGGCCCGCACGATCCGGCGTTATCTGATCGACCTCGTACGCTGCGGCTACATCCAGCTGGCCGTCCGGCGCAACGCACGCGGCCTCGATCTCGGCCTCACCGTCACGCTGACCGACCTCGTGATGCCTTTCTACGAGGACGCCAAGAGCCTCGCGCGCTGGCTTGTGGAAACGCCGTCAGCCGAGGCTCTGCCCTTTGCCGGAACCTTGGGCCTTCGCCGTCCCCGGTCGGTCTTTACCCCGCTCGCAGGGGTGACAAAGCCAACACACAATAACCAATCCCCTAAGACTCTTCTTTTGGCTCTGTGCCCGAAAGGCGGAGTCGGCGCTCTGAATTCGGCCAATAGGCTTTGGAGAGACGGACAAGCCAAGGTCGCGCTCGGCCTGTAAGCCTTCGCGCCCGATCGAAAGGGTTTTCGAGGGGCAGGAGAGAGCATTGCTCTTCTCTTGAACGGCGGAGCCATGCCCGGATGCAAGATCGATCGGATTGATCTTCGCAGACTTGCGGATTATCTATGACCACAATGGTCACCATGGAGCGACACGATGCGCGAGATTCAATTGCGGGACGCCAAGGCCACCTTGTCCGCCGTGGTGGACGATGCCTTGCGCGGCGAGCCCAGCATCATCACCCGGCATGGCGAGCCCGAGGCCGTGGTTCTGTCCTTTGCCGAGTGGAAGCGGCTCTCCACGGTGCCGAGCTTCGGTGCGCTTCTGGCGGTCTCCGGTCTGCGCGACGAGGATGTCCCCGAGCGGGACGGTGCGCCGCTGCGCGATCTCGAATTCTGATGTTCCTTCTGGACACCAACATCCTGTCGGAAGGCGCGCCGACCAAGGATCAACAGCTGGGGTTCTCCGATCTTCAGCGCTGGATGGAGCGGGCGACCAGCCGGATCTGGCTCTCGGTCGTAACGCTCGCCGAAATCGAAGCGGGGGCGGAACGCTCGCTTCTCAAAGGCGAGGCCCGCAAGGCCGCGCGGCTGCGCCAATGGCTGGAGCTGGTGGAACATCTCTATGGCGAGCGCATCCTGCCGCTGGATCGCCGGACGGCGCGTCTGGCCGGGCTCCTCTCGGCGCGCGCCCGCATGGCCGGCACCTCGCCGGGCTTTGCGGACGCCGCCATCGCGGCGACGGCGCAGGCGCATGGCCTGCGCCTGATGACGCGAAACGGCAAGGATTTCGCGCCGATGGGCGTTGCGTTCGTCAACCCGTATCTCGACGGGCTGCCCGAGATCGCGGGGGAGGGGGCGGGCTGAGCCGGCTCGCAGATGCGGTGACGGGAGGCTTGATCCGGAACCCGTTGACATCGTCCTTCAGCCGGGTGCGCGAGGCAGAGGAAGGCCAGGGGAGACATGGCGGTTTTGTCGGCGCGCGCGGCGATGCGGCGGGCCTGCTTCCGTCGGTCGAACCTGCGCTCGATGCCATCCCGATCATGATGCTGACGGAAATCGCCAACGGCAGGCGTATGAACGTTGGCCTTGGGGGATCACAAGCATGACGCCTTTCGGAAGCCGGCACTGGCGAACCTCGTCGCCGTCGTAACCTTTGCTGACGAACATCAGACGCGGCTTGCCGACCGGCACGGGCGGAAGGGCTGGAACGGCCCGGTCTTCGGACGTCTCTCCACTCGTCGGCACGAAGCCAAGAGAGCGTCCCGGACCTCGGCGCGGGCGCGGATCTTCGATCGCTATGCCGTCGCGGCTTCGACCAAAGCCCTGCGCACAGGTCGTGGGCAGTGGGGGGAGGATAGCGAGCACCTCGGCCGTGATGCGCCCTGTGCTGGCGCTCCACAACGGCGTCGCCGGTGGCTTCAGAGGCCGCCGAAACCAGGAAGTGGGAGCCAAGCGATGACGAGCGAGGCGACTGATCTGGCTACGCATACTCCTGCGGTTTCGCAGGCGGCCGCATGGCTGCGTGACCAGTCTCCTCGGTCTTCGTTCGTGGTGCCTGAACTGCGGAAACGGTTCGGCCTTACCCCGAAGCCGCCACTGCGCCGATCGATCTGGGCGAGGCGCCTACGGCTGGAATAAGTCGGTTCTCTGGGGCATGAAGAACACCAACCTAAGAAGTTTCTGTCTTCGACGCTTCAGGAGTGACGATCTCGCTCATGTCCCAAAGATATAGATTACGTCGATAATTCATCGTCGGATCTGTCTCGAAGTTTTGGAAACTTCCCTCGGTTTTTTTGATCAATGCATGGAAGTCGATTTCAGAAAGCGTTGTCTTCAGACCATTAGCCGTTCGATGGTTGTTCAAATCGGCAAGCGACAGAGTGCCGGATAGCTTCGACTTGTCTTCCTGAACCTTTGGGATGGGTGAGCCGGAACCGCCGATCGATATGGGGTACGCTCTCCTCTGAAATCCGCCTTCCTCATATATTTTGGTGATGGAAGTTCTCATCTTTCCATCCTCCCCTTTCACGAGGAACCTCTCTTGGTTTTGCCGAAAACTTCGTATTGCGTCTGAGAGTGTCGTCATCACAGCCATCCCGTTTCAACGAACAAGATGATTCAACAAAACCCTTGGTTGAACCTTTTTACGCCTATCGAACGCGGGCTGAGGACAGTGCGGTCCGGGTACATTTTGCGTATGACTTTCGAAGACCGGCTCGAGACCGCTCTTCCAAGTGGGCTTTGGCCGCGTCAAAAGAACTGACGTCAAAGAGACCATTCGAAACGGATCAACCATGTTCGCGCGGGCCTATCGCGTTGCATCGACCTTGCAGCAGGACACATCGCGCGCCCGAGGCGGGCTGAGCGCCTTTGCGTCCGAACGGGGCCTGTGGATCGTGGCTCGCGACATCGAGAACGGGAGCGGCGCGAAGCTCGGTCGCCCCGAGCTCCTCCGCCGTCTCTTTAACCGCGAACCCGGCGATGTCCTTCTTGTGGAACAGGTGGACCGGCTGTCCCATCTTTTGGGGCAGCACCGATCAACGCAGCGCAAGGTGCCGAAGAGGCGAGCTGACGATGCGGCGTTGACGGCCGATATCATCGAGCTGGCGACGCAGTATGGACGCTATCGCTATGGTCGGATCGCAGCCTTGCTGCGGGATGCCGGCTGGCTCGTCAACGTAAAGCGGGTGGAGCGCATCTGACGCCAGGAAGGCCTGAAGGTGCCGGCCAAGCAGCCCAAGCGCGGGCGGCTCTGGCTGAGCGACGGCTCCTGCATTCGGCTTCGACCAGATCGTCCCAACCACGTGTGGTCCTATGACTTCGTGGAGGACCGAACCTACAACGGGCGGAAGTTCCGCATGCCTGGCGACAAACGCCGAGCGTTTCTCGCCGACGTCATCGACGAGTTCACTCGGGAGTGCTTGGCCATCCGGATAGACCGGAGACTGCGGACTACGGACGTCATCGATGTTCTGTCGGACCTCTTCATCCTGCGCGGCGTGTCAGGACACATCCGCTCCGACAATGGCCCGGAGTTCTCGCTAACATGCGGTCCGATATCACGTGGACGCAGGCGGACTTTTATCCCTATGCCCGCGTGTTCCATGAATTGCAGGCGCTCGCTGAAGATGGGGTCACCCGTCTGACGAGGGAATGGGACGGCCACCAAGCTACGGCAGAGCGCCATGTCGGCGATAACGATGAGGGGATTGCGCGGCCACGATGGCGAACATCCCGCTCCCCGGTCATGTCACGCCGCTGGTCGCGGCCGGTCGGCATGTGGTCCGTGCGGGCGGCCGGATCTCTGCATGGCCGTCCCGCCAAGACCATTCGAAGCGTTGGGTGTTCGTTGGCATCGAACAGACCTGGCCGTTCGAGCGAACGCCTTTCCTACGAGGTCGGCCAAATCGGATTTCGTTGGCTCATATCTCGCACCGAAGCTGCGCCCCAACGGGATTGGCCAGTTCCAAAGGCGAGCGGCAAATGCAGATCGAGCACTTGGATCAAGTCAGGAGGGGAATGACATGCCGGTTCATATCGGATGGCGCGGAAGGTTGTTGGCTCAGAAAATATATATACAAGATAAATTTAAAAAATCTTATAAAACCGAAGCCGATACCAGCAAAAGAAAGCGGGGATATATCTTCGGAGAGACGGATGAAATGGTATTGAAGTATAGCCAGCAATTCCGCCAATGCATTGTCTCAACCTACGAGATGTATCGCGAGACAGTAGAGAGATGGAATCCTGGTCGTCCTTCATGGAAAACCAGCGGAGCCCCTGTTGAATACGGACGCCGCGCCCGGATTGGCACGCATAGGGGCGGGCAGGCGCGTCAGGGACTCGCGGCGTTCGAGGGCGGGCATGAGATATTCACCAATGAAAGCTTCGATAAGATCAAGGTTCAACCGGTATCTGCCGAGGAGTGGACGAACTGTCTGGCGAGGGATTGTCCGCTAGACGAGCAGATCAAGCGCGTTTTCGAAGCGAGACCCGGCATCCAGCTGATATTGATACGCGGCGGTGATGTCTGGGCACGGGGGAACAGCAAGTCGGCGGAGGAAATGATGAAGCTGAAACGCATTGAAATGGGCGATGGCTCTCATTGGGAGATAGTTTGGTCGAATTGCGAGAAGTGATCTCGCTGAACCGTTTCTACTGCGTAGG